>JAFQNY010000071.1 GCA_017395765.1 bacterium | reverse complement strand
TCTTTTAATGGCGGGAACGACGAGGCTCGAACTCGCGACCTCATGCGTGACAGGCATGCGCTCTAACCAACTGAGCTACGCTCCCATATTCAATTGTCATTCTAGCTTTAACGGCTACGCTTGTCAACCTGCTCGTCTTGTGCTTCCACAAGCCGACACCGTTGACTTCGCTCCGTAGGGCTACGCCCTCCTTGCCTTACCGCTCGCCGCGGGGCAACTGAGCTACGCTCCCATATTCAATTGTCATTACATAACCTATATTATCGGCTACCTATTTAATATAATACGCTAAAAAAATTTTTGCAATACCTTTTTAAAAAATCCCTTTTCTCATATTGCACAACTGTTTAATCTTAAATAACCATACTCTCTAATAGCGCAATCTCAATTTCTTCGGTTTAATATAATTATTAAATCTTTTTCATACTTCCAGCTATTCTTAATTCCAAAGCCCCTTTCGGGGCCTTTTTTTTATTCGTTTAACAATTTATCTGCAAGTGGTGATTCAACTTTTCCGTTCAAAGTCTTTGACACTTTTCTTATATTCTGAGCCAATGACTCCATCTCTTCTGTCCATACAAAATTATCCAGAACATATTTTTCTCCGGTTGCAAAATCGCCTTCAAGTTGTATCTGTATAATTTCTTCCAACATTTTCTTCGCAGTAGGAACCATTTTTTCAATATTAATATCCAAAACGCCTTCCGGAGAAATTGTTATTGCACCTTCTTTTATAAAATAATAATTTTGCATAACAGAACGAACTCTATGAGCTTGGCTCATATTCGGTTTTGACATCATCATATTGTCTGTTGCGTATGTTATAATAATCTGTTCTCGTTGCTCAGGTGAATACATTCCGGCTTCTGTAAGCACGTCAACCATTGCTAGTGACACCATATCGGCCTTATTTTCTTCAATAATTGATTTGTATTTACCCAAACCTTCTGTACCTGATTTTGGTCCTAAAGAGTGTCCATTTTCGTGACCGATAGTAAACCAGTGATCAGCTTCATCATTATAGTATTTATGCAATTCAGGATTCAAAATCGCATCCAATCGTTTTTGCATTTTTTCTTTGGCATCATCTGATGTGATTAAACGAATTTGTCTGTGATAAACATTCCGTCTGCCACCATCAAGCTCAATAATAGATAATTTATCATCATTTGGCAAATTTTCTGCCAAAGTTATACCTGCTCTGAACTCTCCTACATCCCCTGTTACAGCAACTAAATCTGCGTCAACCATTGTCTGTTTTGACTCTTTATCCGGGGAAATATTCTGAATATATTTATCATTGAACGGCATATTTTGTGCCATTAGAGGTAAGTAATTTTTCACCCCCAAAATAGCTTCAGTACCTTTTTTGTTAATAATACCAACCCTTCCGCCTAAAAAATCTTTTGCTACCGGTACAATTCCGTTTTCATCTAAAAGTTTTTTAAGTTCAGGGTTCTCAACAACAGTTTCTGTCATTTCATCAGAATAGTTTTCTCTTGTTATAGTAAACTCCAATGGAGTGTCTTGCAATGTTGCCCATTTTTTATCGGCATAAGCATCAAGCATTGGGTCAGCTTTTCTCAAAGCCATCGCTTGAAGACGTAAAAACTCATTGAAATCTGCATTAGTCGAAACACTTGCAGCTCTGTCGAGTTCATCAGCCATATACGAAAACTCTTCTTTAAATCTATCAACATAATCTATAGCAACTAACTCATCGCCTTTTCTGACTACAACCGAGCGTTGATTAAGAATTTTAGCCACTTCGTCAACTTTTCCTGACTTAAGCATTTTTATCAAAATTGAATGAAATTCTTCTTTAGTTAAATCCTCAGGATAAACAGCTTTTCCCGGTTTCATATCTACCCCTTTAGCCAGTTCAATCATATTTGATTCTCTATCTAAAGCACAGACACCTTTTTGTGCATCAAATAAAATTTTTGTCAATTTTGCAGACTCATTTCCTTTTTCAATCTCTTTTTCAAGATATTCTTTAAACGCCAAGTTGTGATGGTTATCCAATTCCATATTAACTTTATCTAAAACAGACGCAGCCTTAACCAAATGTTTCAATGCTTGCTTATCACCATCTGCCAAAGTTTCATACTCAGGAGCATCTACTGCCAACATTTTTTTTGTTGTTAAATAATCCTTATGGGTTCTTTTTTGTAATTCCTCTAATGACAAATTGAGTTCATAATCTTTTTTCACAATATTTACATTATTCATCATACTCATCTTATCAAGCTCCATTATTAAATTCTCTTCTCTGTTTTGACAAAACGTAATTTCTGATTTAGAATCAGGTTTTTGTTTGTTTGTTAATAACACTTGTATTTTTTTTATCGGGTTTATATCCATAGGTTTATTATAGCATATTTTGAGGTTTAAAGCCTAGTCCTGTTTTATTTTACACTCACAACACAACTGACAAGCCCCAAATGTTCCGCCGGAAGCTTTTAAGTTTTTTCTAAAACATCTATATGCAGGTTCATTAAACAAATCTTTTAGCGGTTTATCTTTTACATTACCGATTTTCATACTTAAACAAGGGTAAACAAATCCCTCCGGATTTATCATCATATTGTTGTAAGGGTATGTGCACGGTTGATAGATCTCATAAGTTGGAGTTTCTTCCGGAGTTTTAAAGAAATTTTCAATACCCTCCAAAGGATTTTGCAAATACTCAAATTTTGGAGAAAATCTTAATTTCACTTTAGAATGTTGAGATAGAGCTTCGATTTCTTTATAAACTTCTTTAAAATGTTCCATATCAAAGTATTGTTTTATCGGATAATTTTGACTAAATTCCGGAATAAAACTTTCTTGAAGAACCGAATTCTGTTTCCAATTATTATTTCTTAAAAAAGAAATTGAAAGAAATTCAAACCCCATTTCATCACATAATTTATATAATTTAACCAAATCATCCAGATTATTCTCTAAAACAATAGTTTTAATATCAACCATTTGTTTAGGATTTTGAGATTTTAAATTTTCAAGATTTGAAATTATTTTATCAAAAATACCGTCTTTGCAACGATTTATGTTGTGGTTTTCTCCATATCCGTCCAGAGAAACTGAAAGTAAAAGGAGTTTGTATTTAATAAAAGCTTTAATAATCTCATCATTGATAAGAATCCCGTTTGAAACAACGTGAGTCTTATTCAAAACCTTTTTAGATGTATATGCCAAAATATCAATAAAATCTTTTCTTATCAAAGGTTCACCGCCAACCAAGGTAACAATTGAATAAAAAGGTAATTGTTTAATAACATTTTTCCACTCTTCAAGAGTTAATTCTTGTTTATTTCTTTCAGTCCCGACATAACAATAAGGGCATTGTAAATTACAACGGTATGTTAGTTCCAAAAAGTAACGAAACGGAATCTTTGCCTTTCCCGTTTTATCATTATAGGAAAGTTTTGTATAGGTATCTCTCGCAAAATCAAACAAATTTGAATAATTCATAAAACTATTATAATACAAAGAGAGGGTTTACAAACAAAATATCCGAAACTCATACAAGTTTCGGATATTTATATTTTTATCTTTTATATAATCATATTAAACAGCAGTCGAAGTAACAACTTTATCGATTAAACCGTATTCAACAGCCTCTGCTGCAGATAAATAATGGTCACGTTCACAATCTTCTTTCACTTTATCAAAAGATTGACCTGAATTTTCTGCCATAATACCAATTAACATATCTTTCATTCTTAAAATTTCTTTAGCTTCCAGCTCAATATCGGTTGCTTGACCTTTTGCACCGCCTAAAGGTTGGTGAATCATAATCCTTGCACTTGGAAGAGCCATTCTCTTACCTTTAGCACCTGCAGACAATAGGAACGCACCCATGGACGCAGCCTCGCCTAAACAAATTGTTTGAACATCAGCTTTAATAAGATTCATAGTATCATAGATTGCCATACCTGCAGTAATAACACCCCCCGGTGAATTTATGTATAACATAATATCTTTTTCAGGATTTTCACTGTCTAATAACAACAATTGAGCTACAACTGAGTTTGCTACTTCATCATCAATTTCTGTTCCTAAAAATATAATTCTTTCTCTTAATAATCTTGAAAAAATATCGAAAGATTTTTCACCACGAGAAGATGATTCAATAACTGTTGGAACATAACTTAATATTTTTTTCATGTCAGACATAATTCTCTCCTTTTATTATGTCTATAATATAATATTTACGAAATTTAAGCAATCAATAAAACGATTGAATTTAATAAAAAAACTTAGGATGCAAATAACACCCTAAGTTTTCTTTTATTTATGACTAAACTACTTAGAAATTTGGCTCATAACTTCGTCAGCGAAGTTTTCGTTTCTTTTTTCAAGACCTTCACCAAGAACGAATCTATCAAATTTCACGATAGAGAATTTACCGGAAATTAGTTGTTCAATAGTTTGGTCAGGAGCTTTAACGAACGGTTGTTCGATTAAACATCTTTGAGCCATTAATTTATTTACACGACCTTCAACAATCTTAGCTCTGATTTGTTCAGGTTTGTTAGCCAAGTCTTCTTTACCCATTTCAACTCTTGTTTCTTCTTCAATAACAGAAGCAGGAATATCAGCTCTTGAAATAAATTCAGGAGCAGAAGATGCGATGTGTAAACAAATATCTTTAGCTAATGCTTCATCAGCTGCAGAAGTTGAAAGAAGAACACCGATTTTACCGTTGTGAATATAAGTAGCAGTGTTGCCTTCATATCTTACAAATCTTCTTACTGTGATTTTTTCACCGATAGAAGCGATTTTTTCTTTAAGAGCTTCTTCAACTGTTTTACCGCACTTAGGGCAAACTGTTGCTAATAAAGCGTCAACATCAGCCGGATTAGCAGTAGCTACCAATTCAGCTAAATTGTTAGTTAATTCAATGAATTCTTCGTTTTTAGCAACGAAGTCTGTTTCACAGTTAACTTCAATCATAGCTCCTACAGAAGCTGAAACATAAGAACCAACTCTACCTTCAGCAGCGATTCTACCCATTTTCTTATCAGCAGATGCAATACCTTTTTGACGAAGTAATTCCATCGCTTTATCCATATCACCATCGACTTCAACTAAAGCTTTTTTAGCATCCATCATACCAGCGCCGGTTTTTTCACGAAGTTCTTTTACCATTGTTGCTGTAATATTCATTTTTTAAGTCTCCTTATTTAATTACAGTGACTAAGTGACCAAGAATTCAGTGATCAAGTGGTTTTCTTGGTCACTTGATCACTTATTCACTGAGTTCCGTTAAACTGTAGCTACTTCAACACCAGCATCAGCTGCTGTGATTGATTCTAATTTTTTAGATGTAGCATTGTTAGCTTTTAAAGTTTTTCCTTCAGCAACCGCATCAGCAAGTTTAGAAGTGATTAACTTGATTGATCTGATAGCATCATCGTTACCAGGGATAACGTAGTTGATTCCGTCAGGATTAGCATTTGTATCAGCTAAACAAATAACAGGGATGTTTAATTTGTTAGCTTCTGCAATAGCGATATCTTCTTTAGCTTGGTCTACAACGAAAATAATATCAGGTAAACCACGCATTTCTTTAATACCGCCTAAAGTTTTGCTTAATTTAGCTAATTGTCTGTTTAATTGAGCTTGTTCTTTTTTAGGTAATTTTTCAGCGTGACCTGAAGCCATAAAATCTTCAAGTTCTCTTAATTTGTTAACTCTGCCTCTGATAGTTTCAAAGTTAGTTAACATACCACCTAACCATCTTCTGTTGATGTAATAAGCTCCAACTCTTGTTGCTTCTTCTGCAACAACTTCAGCAGCTTGTTTTTTTGTACCTACAAAAAGAACATTTCTGCCTTTTGATGCATATTCTCTTACTGCTTCATAAGCAGCATCTAATAAATCAGAAGTTTTTCTTAAATCAAGAATGTAAATACCATTTCTTGCCCCGTAAATGTATTGTTTCATTTTTGGGTTCCAGTGTTGTGTTTGGTGTCCGAAGTGTACACCTGCTTCCAATAATTCGATTAGTGATGCTGTTGACATCTTGTGTCTCCTTTTTTTAACTTGTACTTTACTACGGGCTACATAATTTCATCCAAATCCATAACAAAAAAGAGCTATTTATCGGACTAGGGCTATACCTATCAAACCATATAACCAATAAAATCGTATTATAAACATGCTTTTTAGGCAATAGACTTTTAATTATGAAGTTGCTGTTTTCGTTGTAAATTTTTGTAACGAATTATGAGGTCGAGAAGCAAAAAATCAAAATTATATAAAAAATAAAAAGGATGCAAAATGCATCCTGAAAATCCAACTATCACAAATCAATATATTATTTAAATTTTATATTGGGGCAAATCCCCTCCCATTAATTCTTTTCTAAAACCTTATAGAGGTTTGTTCCAAAGAGATTCAGCGAATTTACTTTGAGTTGCACCGTTTTCTACAGAAAGAGAAACGTTATTTGGTGTGAAAATAAATACCATATCGCTGATTTTTTGAGCAGTACCGTTAAGTGCGTGAGCAGCACCGCAAACAAAGTCAATTGTTCTTTGTGATTGTTCTTTGTCTAACAAATCAAGATGAAGAACAACAGTCTTTTTATCAATAAGTTTTTTTACAATTTGAGCTGATTCACTGAAAGAACGAGGTTCAATAACAGCAATTTCACCGGATTTATATGTATTAGGATGGCTGATAACTTTTGATTCTCTTTCAAAAGAACGTTCAGGCTTAATTCTGGAACCATACATAGCATCTAACGCTGCATTACCGTCAGATTCCGGTGCATAACCACCAATTTCATCACCTTCAAATACAAATGCACTGTCATCGCTACCATCGTTAAAACTTCTGGTTAACAAATTCATAAACCCTTTTAATCCTTCTGATAAAGCCATTATCTCCTCCAATTTATTTTAATTAAACAACTTTCTACCAATTCTTATAAACGTAGCACCTTCACTCACTGCGATTTTATAATCATTACTCATACCCATCGATAATTCCGGTAAAGAAATCCGAAAATCTTCTTGCAATTCGTCACGTAATCTTCGAAGTCCGGAAAACACGGTTCTAAGTTCTGATTCAGAAGCTGCAAACGGAGCCATATTCATCAAACCGACAACTTCAATCCCTTTTAAACCAAGAATTTCGGACATATCTTCTTTGAGTTGAACTTCGTCATAACCAAACTTTTGAATCTCGTTAGCATTGTTTACTTGCAATAAAACTTTCTCTCTCTTATTTAAACCGCAAGCCACATCGGAAATAACCTTTGCCAACTTCAAAGAATCAACAGAATGAATATAATCAAAGTGTTTTACAACTTTTTCCGCCTTGTTTGTCTGAAGATGTCCGATAAAGTGAAATATTGAACTTTGACGAATTTCCTCAGGTAAAGCTTGTATTTTATCAACAGACTCATTTGCTCTTGATTCCCCGAAGTTCCTAACTCCGGCATTATAAGCTTTTACAATGGCATCACATCCGTAATACTTTGTTACCGCAATTATTTTAGTGTTATAAAGTGCAATATCGTTTTCGACTTCGAGCAGATTCTGCCTAACAAGACCTGACTCAACCTCAATATCACTACCCCATTGATTAGACGGAATCATTTCGTCTGTTTTGTGATTGTCAGCTTGTCCGCTTATTTGAGACATTCCCCTCGACCTCATTTGTATTATATACCACATCTCATGTTCTGTTCAAGTCCTGAAATGTAACAACTTTTTGGATTTTACCCATCATGCTCAAACCCATGTTTCACATGCATTTCAACCATGTTAAAATTGTTAAGTTTTGTTAAGTTCATGTAAAATGTTAAGAACTTGACAAGATTTTTTACATTTTGAGCATGCTTTTTTTTATTAAAGGCATGCCTTTTTTATTTTAAATTTTTGATATAAAGGCGACCTTGCAGAATCTTTATAAAACAACATCTCAAAGTCGCCTAAATATCGAGACTTAAACTACTATTGTCCTAAGTATGCAAGAGTTTCCATTACTGAACTTGCAGTTGAGAATACTCTTGAGTTCATCTGAATCATTCTTTGAGCAGTAATCATATTAGAAAGCTCCATTGCAATATCTACGTTAGAACCTTCATAACCGCCTGATTCAAGAGAACCGAAAGCCATTTCACCTGCCATACCATAGAAAATTTCACCTGCATCAGGTCCCCATTTCCATAAGTTATTATTTAAAGACACCAAACCTTCTTCGTTAACAAATGATGCAAGTTCTATTATAAAGTTTGAATCTTGACTGATTGAACCTTTTGTTTCAACATCAAGCCCCGTAATAATAATACCGTCAGGAGTTGTAAACCTCCATTCAGCAGCATTATCTTCATTAATCTGAGTGGTCAAAGTTGAACCATCGGAATATGATGCAGAGATAATACCGTTTTCGTCAATGATTGTAACAGAAGATACTGCAATACCGTTTGGATCGTTATAATCTAACAAGTCTTGAATTGTAACACTGTAGTTAAGAGTATCTGATACGTACTTTTTATCAGAAATACCTGTTTCTGCCAAAAAGTTTGTATCTTCAGGATCAAATTTTAAGGTATTATCAGTATTTTTAAGTACAAATTCTATTCTACCGTCGTCATTAAGCTTTACATAGACATCCGCATCAGTATCAGCAACCTCTTTTCCGTCAACTGTTTTTGTTGCACCTAGCGCCTGGTTAAAGGCTAAGATATTTTCACCGACAGTTTTGCTTGGATCAACATAAAATTCTTTATCAGCGGCCCAAATAGGATTTCCCGCATCATCGTATAACCCGACTTTAAGGTTAC
>JAFQNY010000070.1 GCA_017395765.1 bacterium | reverse complement strand
TCATTCTCGAACCGAAGGTTCGGGAATCCAGCCGATTTAAGCTATCAATAAGCTAGATCCCCTCGGGGGTAAATATAATTAAGGATGTAATAACTTATAACTAGTAAGTTTGTTGAAAAAAGCTCGAGGATGACGAGCAAAATTTAAGAATTTTTAGTCCATTAAAAGACCGTTTTCGTCCAGTAAATAGGTCGGCTTTACTAAGCCGACTTTATTTATAGTTGGCATAGTAATGCCAACCTATAATTTTTATTTACCCTTTCAAAATTCCCAAAGGTGTCATTTTGCCCAAAATAATCACACTATCCGTCAAACCAAACTACTCATTAAAATACACTGTTTTCGAAGCTCAATACGTACGGAAATCCGCCGAACCACCAAAATAGTGCTTCTTATCTCACTCACTGAAACAAAAAAAGAAGGTAGATAAACTACCTTCTTTTTTTATTTGGGCAGGGGTAAGGACTCCGTTGCGTAGCAGGAAAAGGTGACTAAATGTCACGTTTTCCGTCAAATATTTAAACAATCTACAAAGTACAATTGAAGCAATGGAGGAAAGAACCACCACGGTGGTGAGAATCACCTCTGCAACAAAAAAGACCCCTTTCGGAGTCTTTTTTTAAACTTGGGCAGGGGTGGATTCGAACCACCGTACCCTCTCGGGAACAGATTTACAGTCTGTCGCCTTTAGCCACTCGGCCACCTACCCTTATTTAATTTTCACTTGTGAGTCTCTAAAATCCCACTCTTTTTTAAATTTGCCCTTGACGAGACTTGAACTCGTGACCTCTCCCTTACCAAGGGAGTGCTCTACCTCTGAGCCACAAGGGCTTGCACTAGCCACGCATATTCAGCTATCAAAGAAAAAAGCCGGTAATAGGAATCGAACCTACAACCTACGGTTTACAAAACCGTTGCTCTACCGTTGAGCTATACCGGCAACATAGTCTATATTATAAGAAACATGTTTTATTGTCAACATAGTTCTTTTTTATAACTCGTCTTAATAAAACTTTACAAAAACATCCCGAAAAGGCAATTTTTTTCTTTTACATTACTTTATATATATACAGGATATCAAATATCGTTATAATACAATTATAGGAGTAATAAAAATGGCTAGAGTTCTTATTTCCATGCCCGAAGATTTTTTAAACAGAATTGACCAAGTTGCAGAAGGTGAAAACCGTACACGTTCTGAACTTATTAGAGAAGCTTTGCGTAGTTATATGTACAAAAGCAAAGTTAAATCTTCAACCATTGCAACTAAAAATGCTGCTATCTTAGAAGCATTATTAGATTAATACTGTGAAAGTTTATAAATAATTAAATTTTCACGCTCAAAAAATTAGTGATATGAACACATTTTGTTCATAATCAATGAAGCGGAAAAAGGAAATAGGGAACTTATTAAAAAAAACGACTCAACATCAATGAGCCGTTTTTTTATATTATTGTTTATTCTTATTGTTTTTGTATATCGTTATCTTTCCTAAAAATTTCCATAATACCATGTCTTCTATCAGCAAAATCAGACAAAGCCTCGGTTACTTTTCCGCCCCATTCTCTAATTTTTCCGAATGCATAATCTAATTTACCTATTAATTCTCCTTGCTTAACTTTAACTTGTTGTCGTTCAAGTTGTGCTATTTGGAGCAACAAGGTCTCTTCAGTAGCATTTATCAATTCTAATCTTCCTGTCCAAACTTGTTGAAGATAATAGTCTAAATATGCTTGAGGACATGAAAAACGACTATTCCATTTTCTGTCAAAAAGATTATCATAATTTAAAGGCTCTTTTGGCGGTGTATAAACACCATTTTGGTCCATATTTTCACATATATCTTTAGATATTCTCTCAGCCATGAATTCTTTTAAATTAACATTAGAGTATTCTCCGAGTTTATACCTTGAAAAAAACTGAGCAATTTTTGTCGGCAGTTTCCTAGAATTTAATAAATCATTTGCTATAAGTGTACGTTGTACATCACCGTTATTTTTATAAATATTATAATTATGCGCACTGTGAGCAAATTCATGTACATATGTGTGGAACGGATGAGAAGATGAATAGGTTTTTATTGGTATAATTTCATTCAAAGCTTTTTCATCATCCTCTAATGATTCTATATCTGAATGAAATATCATTGCACGAAGCGAGCTATAATAGTCATCATGCAAATTAGAATTAAACTCTATAGCACTTGTATTAATCAAATTATAAGTTGCTGCGTCAATTGTTGTTCCAGACCCAATTGCAACATAAGCAATCTTGCTTGGCAAATACTCTTTACCAAAAATTGAATCATAGATTTCAATCATTTTTTTTGAGCATTCTGCAACATTCAAACATTCTGCGAAATCAGTTATAATCCCATATTTTGAGGAAATTTCCTTAGAAATCATTTGAGTAGGAGTCAATTGTACTTTTTCCACTTTAGGTACTGCTATGTTTTTAGGTTTTAATCCAAAAATCTTTTTGAAAAAATCAAGAATTTTGGAACTCTGCACTGATTTAGCTTTAACTTGCATAGCCCCGAAACTCGGTTCATAAACCCCTGATTGATACATTGGTTTTTGGGTTTGCTTGCCATAATAATTTGTTGACACATTGATTGGATTTATTTTCATACACACACCCCTTAATAATCTTCAATTTCATTTATAACACAAAATAATATAAAACAAGTATTTTCTAAACAGAACTTGTGTTATTTATTTCTTCAAAATTATCGATTGCAATATCAATAATAGCCGTACCTTGGTGTAACATTGCCTTTTCTAAAGCCGGAATCAATTCTTCTATAGTCTTAACTCTAACCGCAAACAAGTCATATGATTCCGCAATTTTTGTAAAATCAGGATTTATCATTTCAACCTGATAAATATTGTTATAAATTTTTTCTTGCATTTGTCGAACCATACCTAAATAACTATTATTCATAATAATTATTTTCACAGGCAAATTATGTTCTCTGCAAGTTGCGAGTTCTTGTAAATTCATTTGAAACGAACCATCGCCTGTTATATTAAGCACCAACGACTTAGGATTTGCTAACTGCGCACCGATGGCAGCGGGTAAACCAAACCCCATAGTTCCTAAACCTCCCGAAGTTATGAATTTCTTAGGCTTATCAAAGTTGAAAAACTGTGCCGTTAACATTTGATGTTGCCCAACATCTGTTACAACAACAGGTTCTTGGTTTTTTGTATATTCATATATGGTTTCCAAAACCACAGAAGAATGCAAACAAGAAGATTTTTGTCCTATCGGACCAGACTCTGACTTAAAACAATTTACTTTGTCATGCCATTTAGAAAAATTGGTTTCGAAATCAATTCGATTAACAATTCCGTTCAAAAACTCTTTTGAATCGGATTGAATCCCGTAAAAATATCTATGTGTATTTTTTTTGATATTAACATTAATAACCTTAGCTTTTTTACCGAATTCAGAATTTTTACAAGTAGAACGGTCCGAGAAACTAACCCCCAAAGCTAAGATAAAATCAGCATTACTCAATGCGGTATTTGCGCAATAAGTTCCGTTTATACCTATCATTCCTAAATAAAAATCGTTTTTTGAAGAAAAAGCCCCAATTCCCATAAGAGTTGAAACAACAGGAATTTTTGTTTTAGAAACGAACTCTTGAATACTTTCAACCGCATCAATAGCACCGCCACCCAATAAAACAAGCGGAGATTTCGCATTTTTTATTTGTTTTAAAACTTTTTCATACTCAGAGTCCGTAACCGTAATACGTTTTTTGCGATGGTAATTTCTTTTAATTTTTGAAACATATTTAGACTCAAGAATATTTCTTGGTAAAGCTACGACTACAGGACCTTTTTCTCCGCTATTTGCAACTTCGTAAGCTTCTTTTATAACCTGTTTAATGTCATCTTTTGAAGTAACCAAATAATTCTTTTTACAACAAGTTTTGGTTAACGACAAAATATCAACTTTTTGAAAAACCTTGCCTTGATTATCATTAGACGCAACATCACCGGCCAAAACAACTAAAGGCGTAGAATCTGCATAAGCATTAGCGATTCCGGTAATAGTGTTAGTAAATCCGGGGCCTGAAGTAACAATCACTGTACCCGGTTTCCCGCTTATTCTTGCATAACCTTCTGCAGCATGAACAGCAGCTTGTTCATGCCGAACCAAATAATGTTTTAACTGATTCTGTTTGGAAGACATCTCATTATAAATACTCAAAACCGCAGCACCGGGGTACCCAAAAACACTGTCAACTCCCAATTCAAGCAAAGTTTCTACTAACACTCTTGCACAAGTTATAGTTGAATTTTTCGTTTCTTTTGCTATTTTATTTTCGGTGTTGGTAATAACAAGATTCGTCATAGTGATTTTATTATACTATAAAAGATTATAAAAACTTAAGTATTCTCTTGATTATTCATCAAGTTTTTGTTCTTTTAATAAATCAAAGTTTTTATTTCCAAATTCTTCGATTAATTCTATATCTTGCATTATTTGCCTTTTTATTAGTAGAACGTAGTTATTATAACACTAATTTAAAATAAATACTTGATTTATATTTTTGTTTAAAGTAAGATTGTCATGCACTTAGTTTCGGGATGTAGCGCAGTGCCATGCGGCGAGCGCTGGGCAAGCCGAGAGAATGAAATTCTCGAGGTGGAGCGAGAAAAACGGTGTCGTGTTTGCGAAGGCAAATACGAGCAGGTTTTTCGAGCGGAGCCGTTGAAACCAAAATTGAAAACTTAATATCGGGATGTAGCGCAGTTTGACTCTGCCGACGAGGACGATTAAGTATCGTCCGAGGAGAGGTAGCACCGTAGGTGCGCTACCACCAAAATTGAAAACTTAATATCGGGATGTAGCGCAGTTTGGTAGCGCACCTCGCTTGGGACGAGGGGGTCGCACGTTCGAATCGTGTCATCCCGACCATTTTAAAAAGACTGACTTAATAGTTGGTCTTTTTTTATTGCTTCGATTCTCACGTGCTCGCACGTTCTCATCTTTCCGCCTGTGCAATCTAAGATTGCTTCGGGCAAAACGAGTTTTATTTAATGTATTCTAAAAATGCTCTTTAATATCAAGTTTAATCCCATCATCAAAGAAAATATCGTCATAACGATTCTCAACAACATCATAAACTTGTTGTGATGAAGTTTTTATATCTTTAAACCCGTCACTTGAAATTTTGACATGATTGAAACGAGCATATACGTGCTCCGGTTGAATTTCTTTAGCTCTACCGCACAACATAGCAAACGGGATTTGCAAATCATCCATCGCTTCTGCCAGTTTTGAATAAAAATAATAACTACATTGCGATTCTTTATCTTTCTCATCGAATCTTAGACCACCTACCAAAATCCCTTTAACATCTTCTGTCTGACAAGTTCTGCGTAAATAATTAAGTTGGTTTTCCAGTTCGGTTCTTAATGTAAACTCAGGATTTGTTGATGCATTTGTTGTAAATAACAAATGTCTTGCATCAGTAAACAAACCTCCTATCACACTTGAATTAGAATTAATCGCATAATTCGGATGACTATAACAATTCCTTGCTGCATTTCTAATTCCATAATTAGACACTAAAAGCTTTTTTACGGCATTTGGCTCTACTTGGTGTGTAATTATACTAATCGCTTTCATTATCAAAAATCCTTATGATTATTATGCTATTTTAAAGAAATGTTCAGGATGTAATTCAACTGTCTCATAATGTTCGCTCAAAACATCTTCCAAAACAGCTTTAACTTCTTCCTGTGACATATTTTTTATTTTCATAGGGTCTAAACCCAGTTTTTTATAATCATCAAGAACAAGATTAACCCTATCTTCTCTTGCAAATAAATGACCTAGTTTATGCGGTTTTTTGCTCCCGCAAATAAAAGATAAATTTGCACCTAAATCTTCAAAAACTTCTGCCAAAATATTATAAAAATCAATAGCTTTTCCGGCAGTCTCTTTATCGCTGACAGTTGATGCCCAACCGCCAAAAAGAAATCCGTCTAACTGCTCACCATTTGTTCTTAAAACAAGTTCATCCACTTTTTCTTTAGCAAGATCTCTTAAAGATCTGATACCTTGTTGTTCAGGCGCAAGATGAAACATTAAATTATGTTTTCCGTTACCGATAACGCCTGCGACGCATGCATTAATATTTTCAGTTTTTAATCCACCCGAAGAAACCCTTGCAGATTTCATTATATAATCCATTTTTTTCCCTACAAAAGAATAACAGGATGCGTCCGGAATAAATTTGCTTAAAATGTTGGTTCTCATTGTAATATTTCCTTTTCTTTAAATATTACAAAACCCCTAAAAATATTTTTTGCTAATCAAATATCGTTAATTTTCAACACGCAAGTTCGGCTAAAAAATCCCCTAACCTCCGAGAAATTCTCCTACAGACATTATCATAGGCATTTTTCCTTTTTCCCGAATCTGACGTTCAAAATCTGTTATATCTATTTTTATAGCCTCAAACGTATTATAATGCATAGGAATTACCATACTTGTTTTTAACCATTCAGATGCAATTACGGCATGTTCTATATCCATCGTATAACATCCGCCTACAGGTAAACAAGATATATCCGGTTCGTATAAATCCCCTATTATTTTCATTTCAGAATTTAAACAAGTATCACCTGCATGATATAAAATTTTTCCGTCAATATTAAAAACAAATCCGCAAGGACATCCCGCATAAACTCCATCAGGAGTAGAACTGGAATGAAAAGCAGGTACGGCAATCACTTTTCCAAAAGAAAAATCAATCCACGCACCCAAGCTTATACCTTGAGCAGAAACCCCTTTAGAAGAACAATAATTCGCTAATTCAAACACTGCCGTAATACTTGCGCCTGTTTGTTTTGATATTTCTATTGCATTTCCCAAATGATCCCCATGACCATGTGTTACAAAAATGTGTGTTACACCTTCCGGATTATAATTCGGAACTAATGCCAAAAATGGGTCTATTAAAATCTTATTGTTTTTATGAACTATCTCAAAACAACTATGTCCTAAATATCTTAATTGCATATATCCTCCGAAACTTTATTGTATTTTTCCATTAATTTACGTAATCTTTTGTATTCTTTACCCCATTTTTGCATAGATTCAATAACAGGTCTAAGTGTGTATCCGATATCTGTTAAATAATATTCAACTTTTGGCGGTAACGTATCATACTCTTCTCGTATAATCAAACCGTCTTCTTCCATTTCTTTTAAACACGCCGTTAATACCTTGGAAGTACATCCCAGAGAGCGTTTTAACTCTAAAAACCTCATCTCTTTTTTAAGCAATTCCTTTACTACTAAAAGCTTCCATTTAGCACCTACAAGTTGTAAAACAACACTTACGGGGTTTGTCGCCAGCTCTCTGTATTCCATCCTATTTTCTCCGGTATCCTTTTGATACTATCATAATTTTTTTTTGGACTTTTGTCAATATTAAGTTAAAAGTATTATTATAACCGGCTTTTCCCTATAAAACTAAATCGGATGAGTATATTCTTTACACCCACCCGATTTAACCTAGATAATATAGTTTTTTACAGAAGGTATTTTTATGCAATTATCAAGATATTCTATTGTCGAAAGTTTTTCATTATAAAGATATTTAATAAAGTTTAGGTAAGAAATATCAAAGGAACTCAATAAAATATTAATCTCAAACCCTTCCGAACAAAAAGGTTCATAATCATAAACAACATAACTATTGTATTTGCTTTTCCATTCTTTACGCTCGACTCGACAATTGTTTTCTTCAACAATATCTTCTAGCCAAGCAACAATATCTTTATTAATATTTTTTATTTCAAGGTATTTATTTTGGAATTTTTCCATAACATATCTCCATACAAAAATTGTAATTTGTTCTGCAAACACATAAATTACCATTTTGTCTAGTTTTTATAGATATATTATGGAAATTGATTTATTGGGAGAAAGTATAATAAACTACTTGTCTTCTTTAACCTTTTCTGCGGATGCCCATAGTTCAGTCAATTTTTCTTTTATACCGTAACGTCCAAACCACTTGAGAACTATACGCTCTTCATAGCCTAATCCACCATTCATTTTGGTAAAATCTCTAAGAGAAAAAGTTGCTTCAGATATTGAAATTCGTATAGTTACATGCGGTTGAATGCTTTTTGCAGGTGACATACTTATTTTTATGTTGTTATATTTTGCAACATTCGCAGTCTTGACGTTGTGTGCGTCAGATTGTTCTTGTACAAGAAAAGATTTTAAACCGTCTTCTAAATCTTTATAGGTTGCCATTTTCTTAGTCCAATATAAGTGTAACTTAATAAATTATAACATACTTTATTTTTTTGTGTATAATTATACTACTTGGAGGTAATTATGCTCGTAATAATGAATTCAAATGCAACCGAAAAAGATATACAAAGAGTTGCTTTGTTTCTTGAATCAAAAGGCTTTGAAGCCAGAATTTCACACGGTGAAGCAAGAGTTGTTGTTCATGCAATCGGTATTATTGAAGAAGCTGACCAACGAGATTTTGAACTCTTAACCGGTGTTTGTGAAGTTATAAGAGTTTCAACAAGCTATAAACTTGCCGCAAGAGTTTCTCAAGGAAAAGACACTGTTGTAGAAGTTAACGGAGTAAAATTCGGGGATAAATACACAGGCTTAATCGCAGGTCCTTGTGCTGTGGAATCTTATAACCAACTGGACGAAACCGCTCAAGAATTATCAGAATCCAATGTAAAAATCTTACGAGGCGGAGCTTTTAAACCAAGAACCAGCCCTTATGCATTTCAAGGTCTTGGGGAAGAAGGTTTAAAAATACTAAGAAGCGTTGCCGACAATCATAATATGGCAGTTACTTCCGAAATAATGGATATTTCCCAACTTGATATGTTTATGCGCTATGTTGACATTCTACAAGTTGGTGCAAGAAATATGCAAAACTTTAATCTTTTAAAAGAATTAGGTAAAATCCACAGACCTGTTATTCTTAAACGAGGACTTTCAGCAACTTATGAAGAATGGTTGATGTCTGCAGAATATATTATGGCAGGCGGTAATAACCAAGTTATCTTATGTGAAAGAGGAATAAGAACTTACGAAAAATTCACTCGTAATACTTTAGATTTATCAGCAATTCCTGTAATCAAAAAACTTAGTCATTTACCTATAATTATTGATCCTTCACATGCAACCGGTTTAAGAGATAAAGTTGAACCTATGTCAAGAGCATCAATTGCAGCGGGTTGTGACGGTTTGATAATAGAAGTTCACAACAATCCTGATTGTGCAATGTGTGACGGAGCTCAATCTTTATATCCTTGGCAATATGATTTGTTATACAAACAAATTAAACAAATAGCTCCTATTGTAGGTAAAGAAATTATATAAATAAAGGTAATAAAATGTCTTTTACGAGAAATTCAAGAGATAAAAGAGCTCTTATTATTTTAGGTATTATGTTTGTCGTAATTCCGATTTTATTGTTCATAAATGAAATTAACATAAAAAATAGAATGGATACTCAAACATATTCTAACTTTGTTACTTATAAAAAAACATACAGCAAAAATTCTGACGGACACACAAGTTGGGTGTATCAACCAATTTATCATTACGAAGTTTATAACAAAAATTATTCTTGTTATGGTACAAGCGCTTCAAGTTTTAGGACATACAAAAACAAACCGGTTTATTACAGAGCAGAAAATCCTTCAGACTGTTATGTAGATAATAGCGACTCAAATTTTATATTTTATGCAGTATTTTTTATAGCTGGTGTTTACTTAATAAAACAGTATTTGGACTATAAAAACAAATTTTTAAACAAAATTTAAAATTAAACTTAAGTCTTTTTCTTCAATAATAATATTTGCTTGTTCTTTCAATACAGGCTTAGCGCAAAATGCAACTCTTTTTGAGGCATATTTAAACATACTCAAGTCATTAGCACCGTCACCAACAACTAAAGTATTTTCTTGAGTAACATTCAACAGTTTTTGTAATCTTTGAATCATCAAGCCTTTACTGTCACCAAACATCATTTCACCACCGACTAAACCGGTTAAAACTCCGTCTTTTGAGTGCAATATATTTGAAAATTCTCCATCCAGTTTAAGTTTCTCGACAAATAACGATGTTGCATTCTTAAACCCACCTGAAAAACAAACAATTTTATAATTTTTAGATTTCAAACCCTTAATTACATCTTCCGCCCCATTCATAACAGGAAGAGTTTTACAAATTTCATTTATTCTTTCAACAGAAAATCCTTTTAACAAACTTACACGCTCAATAAGACTTTCAAAAAAATCTATCTCACCTCGCATAGCTTTATCTGTAATTAATTTAATTTTTTCATCAATTCCTATGTCTTTGGCAAAAAATTCTAAAGTTTCACCATCCATTAATGTTGAATCAAAATCAAAAACCGCTAATTTATTCATGACAAACTCTCTTATACTGCTAAATTAACATATTTAGGATTATGAACCCCATCAATTTCAGAAATCAATGTTAATGTTTTTTCATCAACTGCTGAATCAATATTGATAAGCATTATAGATTCTATTTCATGTTTATCATTTTTCTGCACAACGTTCATTGAACCAATGTTAATACCATTTTCGCCAATAACTTTAGCAACTTGTGCAATCATTGAAGGTTTATTAACATGAGGTATTATTAACAAATGTTTTTCAGGTCTTATACTTGTTTCATATCCGTTAATTCTTACAATTCTCGGAATATCTTTTGTAACCAAAGCTCCTGCAACAACGGTTTCCTCTTTATCCGTAACAAGTTTAATCGTAATTCTGCCGGAGAAAATACTTTCTGCTTTAGTTTTTACGGCAACAATTTCAATTCCTCGTTTTTTAGCAATTACAGGTGCATTAACATAGTTAACCCCTTCTAAAATTGAAGAAAACATCCCTTTTAATACTGCAACTTCAAGCGGTTGAATGTCTTTATCGGCCAAATTGCCATCAACAGTTATTTCAACGGTCTTTATGACACCGTTTGAAAGTTGAACCGCTAATTCTCCTGTATTTTCAGCAATTTGCATATAATCTTTTACAGGTTCTAATTTTTCAGGTTTTAAAGAAGGGATATTAACCGCAGATGATGCAGAACCACCTGAAAGAACTTCACGTATTTGCTCCGCTACATCAATTGCGACATTAATTTGCGCCTCTTGGGTACTTGCACCCAAATGCGGAGTTAAAACAATATTACCTTCACAACCTAATAGCGGACACTCCGTAATATTAGGTTCATTTTCATAAACATCAATTGCGGCTCCGGCTACATATCCTGAATTTAGGGCATCTTTTAAATCATTTTCGTTTATAACCCCGCCACGAGCACAGTTTATTAATTTAACCCCTTTTTTCATTTTTGCTATTGTATCTTTGTTTATAAGATTAATTGTATCTTTTGTTTTTGGAACGTGAACGGTTATAAAATCACAAACTCCCCAAAAATCATCAAGCACTGATATATATTCACCACCCATTTTTTCAACAAATTCTTTCGAAGCAAACGGGTCATATACACAAACTTTCATACCCAAAGCTAAAGCAACTTCCGCAACATGAGAACCTATTTTACCAAACCCGATAATACCTAAAACTTTGTTATATAGTTCACAACCGGTAAATTTTGAGCGTTCCCATTTTCCGTCTTTTGTTGAATTAGCTGCAGGTGCTATATTTCTTGCCATTGCAAGCATCAAAGCTATTGTATGTTCAGCGGCAGCAATAGTGTTTCCGTCAGGAGAATTTACTACAATAATCCCGTTTTGTGTTGCAGATTCCAAATCAATATTATCAACACCGACACCGGCACGACCTATAATTTTTAAATTTTTACCGGATTTTATTATTGCCGGTGTAACTTTTGTTTGACTTCTTACCATCAACGCATCGTAATCAGGTATTATTTTAACCAATTCTTCTTCGCTCATTGTCGGCAAAAAATCAACTTCTGCTACTTGTGCTATTATTTTTCCTGCTGATTCATTAATTTTATCTGTAACTAAAACTTTCACTTTTTATTCCTCATTAACCTAAATTCTTAATAACTTCCGCAACCCCTGAACCTAATTCAAATTTATGTCCAAGCTTGTATAATGTAGCTTCTAAAGCACCTACCGCAGAAATTAAATCTCTGTCGCATACAAAACCTAAAGTTCCCATTCTGAAAATTTTATCTTTTAATGCATTTTGACCGTTTGCTACAACAATATCAAAATCATTTTTCATAACCTTTCTGATATCAGGAACGGAAACACCTTCAGGAGGATAAATAGAAGTTATTGAATGACTTGCATTTTCATCATTTTTTACAACAAGTTCTAAACCTATTGCTTTAACTGCTGCTCTCAAAGCTAATGCATGACGTTTATGACGAGCATTCATATTATCAATACCCTCATTTTTTATCATTTCCAAAGCTTTATCAAGTCCGACAAAAAGATTAACCGCAGGTGTAAACGGAGTTGAGTTTTCTCCTACAGATTTTTTATAAGCACCCCAATCCCAATAAAAACTAGGATGTTTACATTGCTCATAAACTTTCCAAGCTCTTTCGTTTGCAGTCAAAAACGCTAATCCCGGAGGAATCATGAAACCTTTTTGAGAACCTGATACTAAAACATCTATACCCCATTCATCAGGATAACATTCCATTGCACAAACAGATGTAACACCATCTACAACTGATAAAGCACCGTGTTCTCTTATAATTTCACATAATGCTTTTACATTATTTGCTGCACCTGTTGAAGTTTCACTATGAGTTAATGTTACTATTTTAATTTTCTTCTCTGTATCTTCCGCAAGACGTTTTCTTAAAACTTCAGGATCGATTACTGAACCTGTTTCAACTTCTATTTTTTCAACAATCGCACCTCTGGATTGAGCAATTTTTACCCAACGATTACCAAAATTACCAAGTACTAATGATAAAACATTATCACCTTCGTTTATCAAATTTTCTAATGCCGCACACATAGCACCGGTTCCGCTTGAAGTATAAACAATCACGTCATTTTTTGTTCTGAATACATATTTCAAATTAGTATAAACATTTTCTAAAATCTTCGAAAATTCCGCACTTCTGTGTCCGATTGGATGTTTTGCAATCTCTGTCATTACACTTTCAGGCACCGGTGTAGGGCCGGGAATCATTAAAAATGTTTTATCTTTCATATATTTCTCTCCCTTAAAATATTACTTAAATCTTTACTTTGTATTCTAACACAATTTTATTAATAGTATAAAACTATAAGAAATGTAACTATTTTTGCTCTTTCCAATTTATTCCTACTATAGATTTTAATTTTTCTATTAAATCTTTATAAGATACTTCGATAAAATTATTTGAGCGTCTGTTTTTTAATTTTACTCTTTCATTTTCAACGGAAATTATCGGTAAACAATGCCAATTTTCTAAATCTAAATCTGTATATCCGCTCATAATAATATAACTGTAATCTTCTTGATTGTTTAACTCTATTTTTTTTAAGATATTATTTACTTCTTTTAAATCTTTACCTTTATAAAGATTGTTTTTTATACTGTCTTCACCAACAGATTCAGGTTTTATACCGGTAAGCCATTCAAACGCTTTTGACGGTCTGTTATATTCACATTTTTTATTATTAGGCCAAGCATACAATCTAAGATACCAAGGTTTTTCTTTAGGGTGTTTTGAAATCATTTTGGATGTTGCAATATCTATTGCAAGATTTAAATTTTCACACTCTGATTGAGCAAAATTTCCGCTACCTCTCGGAATTTCATTATAAGCACTAAATAATTTAAAAAATTTGCCTAAAAAATCACTACGCTCAACTCGATAAACTTCGTTTTTTCCATCTACAGTCAACATTATTTTATAAGCCGGCATATCTGAATTACCTTTTTCTACCCAAATCCTTTTCTTTAAAATTTCTTTTCCTTTTTGGGATTTTATTAAAGCATAACGAACTGCCATTGAATAACAATCACAAATTTTTTGTTTTTCTGATAAAGATTTTTCTAACTCAGCATCGGTTATTCTTCGCCAACTGATATTTTTGTGACAATCTTTTATAGTCGGATAAATTTTTCTTAAAGATTTTATATTCATACACCATATAAAACCCGTAAATTAAATTTTTGCCAGTTGCTTTATAATTTCTGAATTATATATTGTTTTATATTCTAACGGAATAGAATTTAATAATTGATTTATTTTTTCATCAGTAAATTTATTTTCAACCAAATATGTTGCATAATTCGGATGACAACCGGTTATTGCTGCAATATAGTATGGTGTTGAATATCCCCATTGTTTTTTGTTATAAAAAGGTTTTATATTCTCTTCTATTGTTTTTAAAATTTTAAAAATATCATAATTGTTAGAATAATTATCGTTTAAATATTTTGTTATTAATTCGGTACACAAATTTCCCGCACCTCTGCCCATTCCGTATAAACAAGAATCAATAATTATATTTCTGTCAACTCCCATTTTCAAAAGAGCTTTTGTATTAGAAAAAGATAATTGCATACTGTTATGAGAATGAAAACATATAGAAATGTCTTTATCTAATATTTCATCTATTAATTCAAAAATATTTAAAACTTGTTGCTCATACATATTTCCCAGTGTATCAACAATAGTTATTCCGTAAGGCTTTATCGTATTTATTTTTTCTATAAGATTTTTTAATTCTTCTTTGGTATAAGTATTTGTACTCATAGGATTAACAAAAACTTCCCATCCCAAATTTATTAATT
>JAFQNY010000069.1 GCA_017395765.1 bacterium | reverse complement strand
AGATGCTTCAATAATAGCTCTGATTTGTTTACCACCAGGTCCAATAACTGTTCCGATATCTTCAGTTGGAATTGTCATTGTTGTAATACTTGGTGCAAATGGTGAAAGTTCTTTCGCAGGTTCTGTGATAACTTTTCTCATTTCACCCAAGATATGCAATCTACCTTCTTTTGCTTGATCAAGCGCTCTTCTCAAAGTATTATTTGCAATACATTTAGCTTTCATATCCATTTGTAGAGCGGTGATACCGTCATCATTACCTGTAACCTTAAAGTCCATATCACCAAGGAAATCTTCAATACCTTGGATATCAGTAAGTACAACAGGTTCTTTATCAGGTTCAGTAATCATACCCATTGCAACGCCACCAATCATACATTTAACTGGTACACCAGCGTTCATTAATGCCATTGATGAACCACAAGTTGAACCCATTGATGTAGAACCGTTTGATTCAAGTACGTCAGATGTTACACGAATAGTGTATCCAAATTCTTCTTGGCTTGGAAGAGCAGGAACGTTAGCTCTTTCCGCTAAGTTACCGTGACCAACTTCACGTCTGCCTGGACCTCTTAAAGGTTTTACTTCACCAACTGAGAATCCTGGGAAGATGTATTTGTGCATATAAGTTTTTTCAGTTTCCGGATCAACACCGTCTAACTCTTGTTTCATACCAGGACCTGCAAGAGTTGCAACTGAAAGGATTTGAGTTTGACCACGAGTAAATACAGCTGAGCCGTGAGCTCTTGGGATAACACCTACTTCGCACCAAATAGGACGAACTTCATTTGGTTTACGTCCGTCTGCACGAACACCTTCATCAGTAATCATTGCACGCATAACACGTTTTTCAGCAGCCTTGAATTCTTCTGCAACAAAGTCAATACCTGTTTCTTCAATGATTTGGTGAATGTAGTGATCATCAGGAAGAGATTCTACTCTTTCTTTAACAAGTTTTTTAGCTTCTTCAAGTTTTTCTTGTCTATATTTTCTGTCAAAGTTGTGGTAAGCATCATGAATCATTGCTCCTGCAACTTCTTCGATAATATTTTTAAGTTCTGTTGTATCGTATGGATTTACGAATTCTTCTCTTTCAACACCGCAAGCTTTAGCGAATTCTAATTGAGCTTCACATTGTTTTGCGATTTCTACTTGAGCAAATTCAACAGCTTCCATAATATCGTCTTCAGTAACAAATTTACAACCCGCTTCAACCATAATTACGCTATCGTGTGTACCAGCGACAACGATATCTAAGTCTGATTTATCAGCTTGTTGGTGTGTCGGGTTAGCAATAAGCTGACCGTCAATTTTAGAAACTCTAACCGCACCAATAGGACCTTCAAAAGGAGCTCCTGTTAACATTAATGCAGTTGAAGCACCTAACATAGCTAATGTATCAGGTTGGTTTTGTTGATCATAACTAAATAATTGAGCAACGATTTGAATATCGTTTCTGTATCCTTTAGGGAACAAAGGTCTGATTGGTCTGTCTATTAAACGAGAAACCAAAATCGCTTTGTCACTTGCTTTACCTTCTGAACGATTGTAACCACCAGGGATACGACCGATTGAAGACATTCTTTCTTCGTAATCAATTAGAAGAGGGAAGAAATCAATCCCTACTCTAGGTTCTTTTGAAACAACACAGTGAACAAATAACATTGTATCACCGCATCTTACTGTTACACTACCATTAGTTGACTGTGCATACTTACCAGTCTCGATTGTTACGGTCTTTCCGCCAATCTCAATTTGAAAACTTTTTGTTTCCGGTACCATTTTTCCTTCTTTCTTCCGGCTACTCGAAAGCCGGACGCTTCCATTATTTTTTTTTTGTAATTCTATTCGTTTAAATTATAATACAAAAACCTATTAAACAAAAGACCTCGATTTTTCGAGGTCTTTTCTGTTATTAATTATATCTGACTTTTAAATTATTTTCAAACACATGGCCTGCGCACGCTCTTGCATCTGTTGGTGCTGCATCAACATTACAATGCTCTCTCCAAGTACACTCACTGGCACTAGCACTTCCTGACCCCACCGGTCGCAATGAACCGTCATTATACCATTCAAAAACAAAAGCGTCAGTACCATATTCATTAGGTCCGTTATTAGTTCCGTTTATATCAACATACACGTTACCCAATTGCTGATTGTGAGGACCTGCACCTACCAAATTATTAGACACTGACCAACTCTCTTCTTTTGTCTCTGGATCTTCTTCTAACTTACCGGACATAACAAGAATATAAGCTATGCCGTCTTTAGTTGTAAATCCGCTACCCGGAATTTCGACTGCCCCTTGCCCATTAGCAGCAGGTTGACCTACACTCGGGAAACGATTGACCTTACACGTATCTGGATTTCCGATATTTGTAGGTTCTTCTACCGCTTCGGTAATACGAGTGATTTTAAAGTGGTTACCCAGTGCATTTATATAATCATTTAATAAACCTGCATTATTTCCGTTAAAATCAAGCAAGCCTGTTTGATTCAACGAATCAACGGTAAACTCTTGTAACAAAGCTTGGTTTGCTTGTTCAAATGCCGAAACAGCTTTTGAAAG
This sequence comes from bacterium, assembly GCA_017395765.1. Classification (GTDB taxonomy): domain Bacteria; phylum Cyanobacteriota; class Vampirovibrionia; order Gastranaerophilales; family Gastranaerophilaceae; genus CAG-196. The sequence continues at coordinate 7,011 of JAFQNY010000069.1, read as the reverse complement.
CTTTGGCCCGATTTGAGCCGTTACCGTATTATTAGTTAATGTCGGCAATGTTAACGCAGCAACTACACCGACAATTGCTAATGTTATCAAAACCTCAGCAAGTGTGAAACCATTCTTTTTCATATAAAACCTCTCTTTAGATAAAAATAGTCTATAGAATCAGTTTAACATACTTTTATATCATTGTAAATGAAAACTCTTTAACTATTTGGCAGATAAATTTTCGTTCTCATCATAAGGTCTGATATCTAATTTATTAATAATTTCCGCAGATTTTGTAAATTGTTTAGCTCCGGGTGGTGTTAAAATCTGGACAGCAGCAAAAGAACCTCCAAAAAATCCGGCAATAGCTCCAGGTAAGGTTATTAAAGCCTGAATCCATCCGCTTTTCATTTTTCTTGTTAAAACAATAGGTACTGCCGCACCAATAGCTACCCCTATCCATCTGGCTCTCTTAGCCTGCTTTTTCTTATGTTTTTGAAAGTCGGGAGAAACAGCTTTTTCTGAATACTCTTGGAGCTTCGGAACAGCATTCATCATTTTATTATAGGATTTCTCAAAAACATCACAATCACGATGTGCAACACTAATTTTTCCGGAACTTTTGCCATCAGCACCATTTATAGAATATATACAACGTCCGTCCGGCGTTTGTCCGACTTTTGTTACATTTCCAAAAACCAAATTGTTTACATTTTGAATCATATACACACACCAATAGTTTTCTACACTTACTTATATTAACGCATTTTAAAAACAAAAATTGCTACTTTTTTAAGTTTTGTAACAAAAATGAAGTTATATAATCCCATTAGCGTTATAATTAACTCCGAAGAGGTTTTTTATGTACACTATTTTTGAAACAATTGACGAACATATTTTAAAAGACAGACCTTTACCGGAAGAATTAATTAACAAAGCTCTTGATCAGACAAAAGACAAAGACTTTACAGGTTTAGCTCAATTAAACCTAAATGCAGGAGATTTAGAATTCAACTCAAAAAAATTTGCAAAATACATTCAAGTTGCAGAAAAAATAGGGCTTAAAGAAATCTATTTCCCTCAAAACGGAATTGCGGGATATTTTTTAAATGATTTTGTCAAAAAATTTCCGTTTTTTATTGAAGAACAAAAAAAATGGTTAGACGGACTTGCAAAACTAACCCAAAAAACTACGGCTTATATTGGATATATTGAAATAATTAACAATAAACCGACACAAAAATTTGCAGTTCTAAACAATGGCAAAGTACAGAAAATTACCGAAACAGTAAGACATTGCGTTAATCAAGTCGGGGCAATTGACAGTATTTCTTACGAAGGAGGAACTACCGTATTCAATCCTGACGGTTCTATCATGGCTCGTGCAAAAGAGTTCGAGGAGCAATTCTTAGTTATAAACGAAACCGAGAATATAGGTAAAATATACGCTTCAAGCAACATAAATCCTTATGACAAATTTTCACTTGATTATGAATGGGATTTAGAACGAACATACAAAACCCTTGTACAAGGGATTAAAGATTATTTTCAAAAATGCAATCTAAAAAAAGCGGTCCTTGGATTATCAGGGGGGCTTGATTCTACGGTTTGTGCAGTTTTACTTGTCGATGCTCTAGGGAAAGAAAATGTTTACGGGGTTTCAATGCCGTCAAAACTTACAAGCAAAGAAAGCAAATCAGACGCAGAAAAATTGGCCCAAAACTTGGATATAGGCTTTTGCGAATGCACTATTAAGCCAATGGTTGAGACTACAAATTTATGTTTAGAAAACTTATTTTCAGAAACCGAAAAACATTGGAAATGCAGATATAAAAAATCTTTCACCCAAGATAATATCCAAGCTCGCTCCAGAGCTATGTATTTATGGGCAATTGCAAATGAATTTGAATCCTGTATTCCGATAGCGACTTCCGACAAATCAGAAAGTTACATGGGCTATGCTACCATAAACGGAGATATGTCAGGAGGTTTTGCTCCTATTGCTGATATAACAAAAACTAAGCTTTTTGCATTAGCACGATGGATGAATAAGAATAGAGAAGCCAAAAACTCAATCCCAGAATCAATAATATTAAAAAAACCGGGAGCTGAACTTGCAATAGATCCAAACACCGGAAAAACTTTAAACGCAGAAGATGCTCTTATGCCATACGAGTTTATGGATGAAGTTATTTGGAGAATTGAAAATAAAAACCAATCTTATCAAGAAATTTTAGAATCGCCTTTTCTATACGAAACAAGGTATTCAATAACAAAAGAACAGAAAAAAGAATGGTTAGACAAATTCTATAAAAGAATGTCAACTTCTGTTTATAAATGGTCAATATTGCCACCGTCAACCATAACAGGTAAATATTCAATAAATAAAACAATTTATCAACAGCCTATTACTTCAAGCAAAATTGATTATATCGGCAAAGATGAAAAAGCAATTGACTCTATTTTATCGCATATTTAGAATTAATTTCTTCAGCCTTATAAGTTTTTATATATTCAATGGCTTCCTTAGGGGTTGAGGCTACGTAGTATAGTTTTTTTGAACCTTCATGTGCAAAATTTTGTGCAATTAAATTATCAAAGAATTCTAAAACCCCTTTATAAAAATTATTCGTATTAAGAATCACAATAGGTTTATTATTATAACCAAGTTGTTTTTGAACTATCATCTCAGAAATTTCTTCTAATGTACCGTATCCGCCCGGTAATGCAATGACTGCATCAGATTTTTCATCCAACAAAGCTTTTCGCTCTCGCATGCCTTCTGTTAAATAAAACTCATCACAGTCTTCCGGATTTGCACACCCAAAATCAGCAATCTTTTTAGGCATTATTCCGAGTACTTTTCCGCCAAACTTCTTTACTGCAGAAGCACAAGCATACATCATGCCTCGACGGCTTCCGCCATATACAATATCAAACCCGTTTTGAGCAATTAAAACTCCCAATTCACGAGCTATATCATAATATTCTTGAGACAAACTGTTTGATGAAGAAGTAAAAACGCAAATGCACGTATTAGTCAAAATTACCTCCGATTAAATAATAATTTGAACAAAACAATCCTGTTCCGTTTTTTGAACAATCACGTTTTTGTTCTGCAACAGATTCATTATGTCCATAGGGCTCAAAATGATCATTAAATAATTCCAAGCCAAATACATCTTTACCCCACACATTAGGCCCTTTACAACCGTTAACATCATACATCAACATCCCTAAAGAGTTTTCTTGAGGTTCTTCAAACATCTTAAATGAAATTACAGCATTAGAATATGTTAATTTATAATCATCAAAACGATATGTTTTGCTCGGATAAGTCCCATCCATATAAGATATTTTATAAGGTTTCACGCTTTGCTTTGTCTCAGCATCAATTGCAGAAACAAAAGCCTTATCAAAAGAAATCGATTCATCTTCCTGTTGCGAATTTACGGCATATAAAATATTTACAAAATCTTCTTGAACATTACGCCATTTTGAGGTAAATCGTGCCTGTAAAGTATCATCAATAGACAACGGAGCAACCAAAAAAGCTACTATCAAAAAGATTACAAATAGAATTGCGACCTCAACAATTGTAAAACCCTTTTTCATAAAACCTCTCTTAATTTAGTCAGCCATATCAAGACGTCTTTTTTCTTCTAACATCTTTTCATAAATCCATTCCGGAACGAAATTTTTGCCTAAAATTATTTGTCCGTTCATAATATTCGGAGCGTGGAAGTCAGAACCTCCTGTTACAATCAGTCCTAGAGATTCTGCCATAGATGAAAAATATTCAACAATTGCAGGTGAATGCTTGCGGTGATATGCTTCAATTCCTCGCAAACCGCAATTCATCAAATCTTTTATTAACTTTTCCGCAATATCTATATCATAAGGATGGGCAATTACCGGAATCCCTCCTGCATCATAAATAACTTCAACAGCATCAAACGGAGATACAGTTTTTCTTTCAACATAAACCGGTGATGCTCTGTGAATATATTTACTGTATGCTTCCATAACATTGCTGGTTCCACCGGCATTTGTTATAGCTTTTGCTATATGAGGACGCCCGATACTACCGCCTTCTGCAACCATATTTTTCACATTTTCGTATTTTATTCTAATACCTTCTTTTTTTGCAAGAAGAGCCAAAATTTCTTTTGTTTGTTTTACACGAGCTTGTTGTTGTGTTTTTAATAATTCCTTGAAATCACTTTTGGTCACATCCGGGAAATAACCCAAAATGTGAACTTCGTAATCTTTATACAAAGTATTAACTTCTATACCCTGAATTATTGTAAAATCCACTTCTTTAGATTTTACATATTCTTGAGCAATATTATAAGACAACACATTATCGTGATCAGTAAGAGATATTGCCTGTAACCCAGCCTCTAATGCCAAATCAACAATTTTTTCCGGAGAAAAAACTCCGTCAGAATAATTTGTGTGAATATGATAATCACCCTTCATTGCACACCTCCTCTTTGAACAAGGATGATGCGAAATCAAGATTTATAAAATCTTTAACCGCTTGAATCAAAGCTTGCCTCCATTTCAGATTTACTACTAACATTAAAATTAATTCTTCTTATATGTGTTGCTTTTGTTCTATCAATAAGAACCTCAACACCGTTAATTTGAGCTGAATCGCTTTCTGCGATCTCATATCGCTCAGGCAAGCTTGTTGATAAGCGTTTTAAGGAAGTGGAGTATTCCATTCCGATTACACTGTCAACTGCACCACAAAATCCGGCATCAGTAATATATGCCATTCCGTTTATTATTTGTTCATCAGCAGTTTGAACATGAGTATGAGTTCCAAAGAAACCTTTTATTAAAGAATTTTCCTCATTATTAAACTCTTTGGCTAAATACTTGGCAAAACATATTTTTTCAGCCGTCGCTTCTGCATGAAAATCTATAAAGATATGTTCTACATTTTGTTTTTTTAAATTATTGATTTCATCAACAACAATTTGCCAAGGAGAATCCATCGGTGGCATAAAAACCCTACCCAAAACATTAATAACTGCAAGCTTAGCACCATTTAATTCAAAAATTTGAGAACCCCTGCCGGGAGTTCCGATTGGATAATTTATCGGTCTGACAAGATTTTCTGATTCATTAATATATTCATAAATATCTTTTTTATCCCAAATATGATTTCCTGAAGTAAAACAATTAATACCGGAAGCCGATAAATCCAAATAATTTTTCTTTGTTAAACCAAAACCATGAGACGCATTTTCAATATTTGCAATAACAAAATCCGCATCATTTTCTTTTGACGCCAAGAAAGACTTGACCGCATTGCGCCCCAGTCTTCCTGTTATATCTCCGAAAAATAATATTTTTAATGTATCTTGTTTCATGTTTCCATTTTTAGAGGTTAGTTTGCCCCTACTTAGCGATCTCAGTTGTTCTGAATTCTCTTACTACCGTTACTTTTATTTGTCCCGGATAATCAAGCTCGTCTTCAATCTTTTTCGCTATATCTCTTGCTAATTTTTGAGAAGCTAAGTCATCAAACATTTCTGATTGAACAATAACTCTAACTTCACGACCTGCTTGAACGGCAAACGATTGTTTAATACCTTCATAACTATTAACAATTTCTTCAATTTTTTGAAGACGTTTGATATAAATTTCCAAAGTATCACGTCTTGCACCCGGACGACCTGCAGAAATAGCATCTGCAAGTTTTACTAAAACAGCTTCTATAGTGTTTGCGGTAACGTCATCATGGTGAGCTTCAATCGCATGTATTACCTCTTGCTTTTCACCGTATCTTGTTGCCAATTCAACACCTAATTGAATATGAGTACCCTCTTGAGTTTGATCTACCGCTTTACCGATATCATGCAACAAACCTGCACGTTTTGCGACATATACATTAGCACCTAATTCAGCCGCCAACATTCCGGCAATATGTCCGACTTCAAGAGAATGTTTTAATACATTTTGACCGTAAGAAGTTCTGTAATACAAGCGACCAAGATTCTTAATAAGCTCTTTATTCAAGCCCATTATACCCATATCAACCGCTGCATTTTCACCTTCTTGCATAATTTTTTGTTCAACTTCTTCACGAGATTTTTCAACAGTTTCTTCAATTCTCACCGGATGGATTCTGCCATCTTGAATCAGTTTTTCCAATGCTATTTTTGCAATCTCACGTCTTACGGGATCAAAAGCCGATAAAACAACCGCTTCCGGAGTGTCATCAATAATCAAATCAACACCGGTTAATGTTTCTAAAGTTCTGATATTACGGCCTTCTCTACCGATAATACGACCTTTCATTTCGTCATTTGGTAGTGAAACAACTGATACTGTTGACTCAACTACTTGTTCCATCATACAACGCTGCATTGTTGTTGAAAGAATTTCTTTTGCTTTTTCTTGAGCAGACTCTCTGATTTTAGCCTCATTTTCTCTTATTAATTGCAACTGTTCTTGAGCTAAATCACTTTTTAACTGCTCCATTAACATTCTTTTAGCTTCTTCTGAAGACAAACCGGAAATTCTTTCCAATTCAGCTAAACTTTTGCTTAAAACTTCATCTAATCTGTCTTCTTTTTCAATCAACTGATCTTTCATCTTATCAAGAGAAACTTCCTTATCAGTCAACTCTTGAATTTTATTTTCAATAATATCTTCTTTTTTAGATAATTTTGATTCAATAACCGCAAATTCTCTGCGTCTTTCACGTTCATCTTCGTTTAGTTGTTCTCTTTCATTCTGAAGAGCTTCTTTAGCCTTTATCATAGCTTCTTTGTGAATTATTGCCTCTTTTTCCTGCAAATCTTTCATGCTATGTTCGGTCTGTTGAACAAGATTTTTATACTTGATTCTTTGCACAACAATTACAGCTGCAAGAAAAATCGATACAATTACTGCAACAACTAGTAATGCACTATTCATTTAGCACCTTTTCTCTTTCTATTTTTTTATTTATACGCGACATACGGGCACATATAACCTACCCGAGAACTTCTATTTTATACAAGCTTTTTT
>JAFQNY010000068.1 GCA_017395765.1 bacterium | reverse complement strand
TTAAAAAAACTTAACATGCATGTTGACAGAGGGATTCTTTTAGGATACGATTAAGACCTAATCGCAGACAGTTAGTATCCTTATGTTAGGATTTAAACACAGAAAGCTAGCCGAGATTGGGAACAGGGGTTCTACCCTATACCAACGAAATATAAAATTCTTAGAAATATAAATAGCTTAGGATTATATAGATTTTGCGATTAGAAAAGATTGCAAAATCTTTTTAGTATGAGTACAAGTATGAAGCTGGTCGAAATCATATTTAATTGTATATAAAAAAAGGAGCAAAAAATGTCAACAAAAGCTTTTAAACAAGACAAAGTTTCTCAAATTAAAGAGAACATCGATAAGGCTCAAGTGGCAATTGTTACCGAATACAAAGGATATTCAGTAGAGGAAATTACTAACCTTAGAAGAGCTCTTCAAAAAGAAGACGGCGATTATATGGTTACTAAAAACACTTTAGCAAAACTTGCAGTTAAGGATACTCCTTACGAAGTTTTAACTGAAACATTCAAAGGACCAATCGCTATTGCATTTGGTTTCGGTGATCAAGTTGCACCTGCGAAAGCATTATCAAAATTTATCAAAGATACTAAAAAAGGTGAAATCCTAGCTGCTGCTATGGACGGAAAACTACTTTCTGCAAACGAAGCAAAAGCTCTTGCTACAATTCCTTCAAAAGAAGAAATTTACGCAAAAATGCTTGGCTGCGTAAACTCACCTGCTACAGGTATCGTTGGATCTATCAATGCAGTTATGGCTTCTCTTACAAGAGCAGTTGCAGCTGTTAGAGATCAAAAATCAGCTTAGGGCTTATCCCTAAAAACCTTGATCACTTGATCACTTGATCACTTGGTCACTCATAAAAAAAGTAATACTACAAGAAATTATAAAGGAGAAAATCATGAGTGTAGAATCAATTTTAGAATCAATTGAAAAATTAACATTATTAGAAGCTGCTGAATTAGTAAAAGCTATGGAAGAAAAATTCGGCGTATCTGCTGCTGCTCCTGTAGCTGTTGCTGCAGTTGCTGCTGCTCCTGCAGAAGCTGCTGCTGATGAAGCATCTGAAGTAAACGTAATTCTTGCTTCTGCTGGTGCTAACAAAATCGCAGTTCTTAAAGAAGTTAGAGCTATCACAGGCTTAGGCTTAAAAGAAGCTAAAGACTTAGTTGATGGCGCTCCAAAAGCTATTAAAGAAGGCGTTAAAAAAGAAGACGCTGAAGCTATTAAAAAGCAACTTGAAGAAGCTGGCGCTACAGTTGAAATCAAGTAGTTTGACATTTTGCAAACAAAAAAGCGATGTGGGAATCCACATCGCTTTTTTGTTACATATAAATTATGTAGAATTGTTAAAATAAATTGCAATAAAATCTTATTTAATATAGCATGAGGGGGTAAATATTAATTAGCTAAAGTTTGAAAAAGGAGGACAGTAAATGTTCAAAAAAATATTGACAGGATTTTTTGTTTTAGCATTTTTAGCTGTAATGAATAATCCCGCACAAGCTTTTTATACAGATATGAACGAATCTCACTGGGCGTATCAATCAATTAAGTTTTTAACAGAAGTCGGGGTAGTTGTTGGTTACCCTGACGGAACATATAAACCTGATATTCCTGTTACAAGAGCAGAATTTGCATCAATGGCTATCAAAGCTCTTGGGCAAGAAGGTACTACTGTAGCTCAAGAAATCCATTTTGATGATATCACTCCTGATTTTTGGGCTTATAACATTATCCAAAAAGCTGTATATTTCGATTTAATACCGGATGCAAAAAACGAAAGCTACAGACCTTTTGACTCTGTAACAAGAGCTGAAGCAATTAACATTGCAGTTAACGCTTTAACAACAAATCAAATTAGCCAACAAAAAGCTGATGATATTATTTCAAAATCATATGAAGATTACGAGCAATTACCTGCTTGGTTCTTAATGGCAGCTGCAAAAGCTCACGTTTTGGATTTAGTAGTTGTAATGCCGGGCCACGAAGGTAAAATGGAAGCAAACAGACCTGCTAACAGAGCTGAAGTTGCTATGATTTTATACAAAATGATGCAAGAAGCAAAACTTAATCCTAACGCAAAATTAGCAGAAGTTATGCAAAAAAGAACTGCAGACGGTTACATTGTTGACAACGTAAAAGTTCAAGGTTCAATTGGTATTGTTCCAGCAGGTACAATTTTCCCAATTAGACTTGAAACTGTTGTAGGTTCTCAAATTTCAAATGTTAGTGATATTTACACAGCAAAAACTCCTAAAAACTATGTTACTAAAGAAAAATATCTTTTAATCTCTGAAAACAGTGACATGAAAGGTCAAGTAAAATATGTTCAAAGAGGTAAATTATTCAAACAACAAGGTGAATTAATAATCAAAAACGAATTATTAGTTACACCAAATGATCAAGCTGTTATGGTTTACGGTGTTGCAACATTAACTCCTGATAAAATCGGATTCTGGAGAAGAATATTCAAAGGCGCAACAGTTCTTACAGAACCTAACCAAATCGTAAATATCAGATTATTAGCACCTATTAAAATTGATTTAACCAATGGCTATATTTATGAATAGGGTATAAATAGATAACAAAAACACTCTCTTTAAACAGGGAGTGTTTTTTTATTGTTTTGTTAACCTTGGAGGTTTTTCAAAATAAACAGGAAAATTTTTCCTATATTCTGCTAAATCAGTACAAAAAGCTTCCATATCAAAAGAAATGCCTTTTGCAGGAGGGTAAGTTTTTATGTTAAGCGCTTTATAAACTGATTTCATAAATACATTTGATATAGCATCACTTCCTCTTTCCCAAGGTGTTGAGTGGGCTAATATCCATCTCATTTGAGCAACACAATTGTTTATAATATTTAAATCTTTTTCTTCGAGTGGTTTGTTTAGATATTTTTTCAGTAGAAATGAATATAATTTATCGACCAATCTAAATGCTTCGTTTATTTTATTAGACGCCCCATGGTACAAAGTTTTTCTAACATCAATGCTTACGATATGCTTAGGTTTAGTAAGAGAAATATCTTTATAAACCTCTTTTAGAGGAGTTTTAATTTTTTCGTCTAATCTGGTTTCATAAGATGTATATCTGCGATTGCCGTGTTTTTTATCATAATTAGTAATTAATACGAAATCTTTCCAGCTTGAAGGGCTTTGCCACCCCTCCCTTTCAATTCGAAGTATTCCGGTATGGATACGTTTTTCAACATCTAAAGGAAATCTGTTTGCTTTAGCAACACCAAGAGATATTATCTTAATAATATTTTCAAAACTCCAACCTCGTTTTATAAAAATCGTTGCATCTTCAGCTGTTTCAACAATTTTCTCAGCCCAAGCAGGATTTCTGCCATAACCGGGAATTCTTATATAGAAATCTCTTGGCATAAATTTTTGCGGTAGAGATTTGGCTTTGAAGACTGATTGAGATGGAGATTGATAGTTTAAAAGATTTATGTTCATACAGTAAATAAAACCGGTAAAAAAATATTTTTGCCCGTCAAAAATATTTTGTTTTTCATGCATTAAATCTGCATACTTTGCAGCTTTTTTTTAGTAAATATAAATTTTATAAAAAGGGTTGGTGTAATTACGATGATAAAAATAATATTTAGAAAATAAATTTAGAATAATTAATTGTGCATATAAACGCGCTCTACGACTTGATTATTACATCTTTAGTTTTTCTTCTATATTTTGCATTCTTTTGCTTAATTTTATTGCTTTATACCGTAAATCTTCTGCTAAAATCGCAACATCAGAATCATTTATATCACCAACTCGATCTTCAACCAGATTAGCTAAAATTTTTGAAAATCTTTTTACTCTGGATATTTGATGAGATAATTCGTATAAATTCTTCTTTAAATCGAAATTTTGAATCTTTTTTGCCATGTGTGTCCTTTCTTATGTTAAGTTCTATTGCTAAAAATCTATTACATACCTTGAATACCTATCGTATATGATAGATATTGTATAAAAATTCTATATATTAGTCAAGTATCTAACATATATGTATAATTATTAGTATGATATTAGAAGCTAGAGAACAAATAAAATTATTATTATCATTAAGAAAAATGACTATTACGGAGCTTGCGCAGGAACTTAGTTCAATTACAAAAAAACATTATACTCCGGCAAGTCTTTCCGCAAAAATGATTCGCGGAACTTTAAGTTACAACGAAATGCTTAAAATATGTGAAATTTTGGATTACAAAATTGATATTGTTTCTTTAATATAATCAAACAAAATAATTGCTATTTCTAGCTACTGTTTTTTGCTCAGAGGTTTCAAGATTTTTGATAGTAACTTTACCTTGGGCGATTTCATCTTCACCTAATATAATCGCATACTTTGCAACTTTAGAGGCTTTTTCTAATTGTTTAACAAACTTTTTGTTTGTTAAATCAAATTCACAAGTAACCCCTTGAGCTCTTAGTTCTTCAGTTAGTTTTATAGCTTCAAGCGGATTATTAGAAACAACATAGCCGTCTAATAACTTACATTCTTTTGCTCCTAGCAGAGATGCAAGTCTTTCCATGCCCATTGCAAAACCGATAGCAGGAGTATCTTCGCCGCCGAGGTTTTTAACAAGACTATCATAACGACCGCCCCCACAAACAGCGTTTTGAGAGCCTAAATTGTTTGATTTTATTTCAAAAACAGTTCTGTTATAGTAATCCAAACCTCTTACTAAAAGCTTATTAATTGAATAATTTACGCCTAGTTCATTCAAATAAGCTTTTAATTCTTCAAAATGGTTAGAACAATCTTCACAAATAAAATCAGATTGAATAACTGCTTGAATTTCAGGTTTAGCATATATCTCATTACATTCAGGGACTTTACAATCAAGCAATCTTAAAGGATTTTTTTCATATCTTGCTTGGCAATCAGGGCACATTTGAGATAAATAAGGTTTTAAAACTTCTTTTAATTTTGTTTTAAAAACTTCTCTACATTCAGGACAACCTAATGAATTCAATTCTACACTCAAGTCATTAAGCCCCAAGGCTTTTAAATAATTGACTGCCATTAAAATAACTTCGGCATCAGCTGTTGCTTGTTTTATACCAAACACTTCAACCCCGACTTGATGAAATTGTCTTTGGCGTCCTGCTTGAGGTCGTTCATATCTAAACATTGGTCCTTTATACCAAAGCTTTACCGGAGCAGAAAGTCTATGCATTCCGTTTTCAATAAAAGAACGAACAACACCCGCAGTATTTTCAGGACGAAGAGTCAAAGAACGTTCACTTTTCTCAAATGTGTACATTTCTTTGTTAACAATATCAGTAGTATCGCCTACACCACGAGCAAAAAGCTCTGTAGCTTCAAAAATAGGAGTTCTGATCTCTTTTGCTCCATATTTTGTAAAAACTTCCAATGCCTTTTCTTCCATAAAGTGCCAAATCGGCATATCGTTTGGTAATATATCTTTTGTTCCTTTTTGTACTTTTATTGTTGCCATAATCCTTATTCCTTTATATAATCAAATTATACAACAAACAGGGGTAAAGGGATAAGTATGGGAATAAAAATTACCAAAATGCAAGGCTGTGGAAATGATTTTGTAATCTTGGATTATGAAGAATTTCAAAAAATGAATTGTAACATGGCTGATGCGGCAAAAAAACTTTGTGACAGAAATTTCGGTATTGGTGCAGACGGATTAATCATCCCCAACACAGAAACCTCTGATACTGATATCGGATGGTATTTTTATAACTCAGACGGTACGACGGCTCAAATGTGCGGTAATGGCATGAGATGCTTTGCTAAATATGTTTATGATAAAAAATTAGTAGAAAAAAAAGAATTCTCAGTTAAAACCCTTGCAGGAATAATTAAACCGACAGTTTTAGAAGACGGACAAGTTAGGGTAAATATGTCAAAACCTATACTGGAACCTAATTTAATACCTTTTATTCCAAATCATAATTTGAATTACAAAATTTCCGTTAAAAACAGAATTTTTGAAGGGAATGCTATTTCTATGGGGAATCCGCATTTTGTGATTTTTATAAAAGATGATGAAGATTTAATGACTTTAGCAAAAGAGTATGGTCCTGAAATTGAAACAGGGGCAGAGTTTCCTGAAAAAACAAATGTTGAATTCATAAAAATCAAATCTTATAAAAAAATAGAACTTTGCGTCTGGGAACGAGGTTGCGGAATAACATTAGCATGCGGAACGGGAGCTTGTGCATCTGTTGTAGCCGGAATTCTTAACGGATTACTTGAGAATTCTGTTGATGTAATCCTTCCGGGAGGAATGGTTAACGTAACTTGGAATGGCACTCCTAACAAACCCGATGGAGATGTTTTTCTAACCGGTCCTGCTGATTATGTTTTTACTGCAGAACTAAATATTTAACAAAATTTAACAAATTCTTTACAAAATTGCACATGCTAAGTTTTTATGTTATTTTGTACTATAGTGGGATAATATACCGTTGGGTAATGAGGACTTATGAAAAGCACAACACTAAGAAGATCTAATATTACAAGAGTAAAAGTTGCTATGATGGATGATTTATCCAGATACAATCAGCAACATCAAGATGAAGATTTTTACAAAGCACAAAACAAAACAAGAGAGCTTGATGTTTTATGGCAATCTTTTGGAGTTAAACAAAACAGAAATGAAAAAGCTCCTCAGGTTTACTTTGTAACAGGACTTATCGTTGGGGTTATCATAACTTTAGCTATTACAACGGTTGTGAGCTTATTAATCAGTTTTTCTACACCTAAGGATGAGATGACACTTCCTGCTAAAAAATCTAATATTGAAACTTCAGAGAAATTTTCATTCATACCTGCTGATAACGCAGCTGTTAAAACTACATCACCGGTTTTATCAAACGAAGAATATGTTGTTAAAGAAGGTGATACTTTAGAAAGTATTGTTATCAGATTCTACGGTTCTTTTGATATGAGCAAAGTTAATGCAATACAGTCTGTTAACAAAATGGCTAACCCTAACGCATTATCTATTGGTCAAAAATTAATTATTCCGATGAAATAATAAATAATGGCGAAGATTAAATCAAAATATGTTTGTCAAAATTGCGGTTATGAATCTGCCGGATATTTAGGAAAATGTCCTGAATGTTCGAGTTGGTCGTCTTTTGTTGAAGAAGTTAATAATCTTCAACCGCAAATTTCAAAAGAGTTATTGAAGGATGACAATCCTCCTAAAAGCTTATCTCAGATTGAAACAAATACTGAAATACGATTAAAAACAAGCATTTCTGAATTTGACAGAGTTTTAGGCGGAGGTATTGTTAAAGGTTCATTAGTTCTTATTGCCGGAGATCCGGGAATTGGTAAATCGACTATATTACTTCAAACCAGTGGTAAGCTTTGCGATTCAAACAAAAAAGTTTTATATGTTTCAGCCGAAGAATCTGCAGGTCAAATAAAGCTAAGAGCAGAAAGACTAGGGATTAAATCGGAGAATCTCTATATTTACCCCCAAACAAATTTTGAATTAATAAAAAAACACATAGAAGAAATGCAGCCTGATTTGGTTATTATTGACAGTATTCAAGCTATCTATACTTCAAATATTCAAAGTTCTGCAGGTAGTGTTTCTCAAATTAGAGAATGTTGCAATTCCCTTATGAATGTCGCAAAAACTAACGATATTTCAATAATAGTTATAGGTCATGTCACAAAAGAAGGTAACATCGCCGGCCCAAAAGTTTTAGAACACATGGTAGATACAGTTATCCAATTTGAAGGAGATAAATACAAAACTTATCGACTAATGCGTTCTATTAAAAATAGGTTTGGTAACACCTCCGAAGTTGGGATTTTCGAAATGTGTTCAACGGGTTTAAGGGAGGTTCTTAATCCTTCTGAATTATTTTTAAAAGAATATAACCAAACTCAAACTCCGGGTAGTACAATAATAGTAACAAGCGAAGGGACTCGACCTTTATTGGTTGAAATCCAAGCTCTTGTCGGAACAACCCCATATCCTACGCCAAGACGAGTAGCAAACGGAGTTGATGTAAGTCGTGTTTTACAAATTTTAGCCGTTTTAGAAAAAAGAATCGGACTTAATCTTTCAAAACAAGATGTATATGTTAACGTAATCGGCGGAATCGATGTTTCAGAGCCGGCTGCAGATTTAGGCATTGCTTTAGCAATTATTACTTGCGTAAGAGATGTGATTTTTGACTCACATACAGCTATTATTGGTGAAATTGGCTTGTCCGGAGAAATTAGAGCAGTTAATCATATAGACAAGCGAATCAATGAAGCAAAAAAATTAGGGTTTAAAAGAGTTATTATACCTGCCTCAAATGAAATTCAAGAAGAATTTGAAGGTATTGAAATATTAAAAGTTAGTCGAATAATTGAGGCTATAACCAGGGCGGTTTCAAAATGATAATAGATTCTCATATCCATATTGGGAATTCTGCTTGGGGAAATTTTACTCCGGAAAAAGTTCTGGAAATCATTAACGATATTGATTTTGCAATATGTTCTAACTTAGAAGGAATAGATTCTCCTGTCTTTAAATCTGAGAAAGATTGCAATCTCGAAATGCTTTATATAAGTAAAAAATATCCAAAACTGAAACCGCTTTATGTGTGCCAAGCTAATTTAACAGAAAATATTTCCGTAGCTAGAGAAATTTTAGATAAAAACCCGCAATTTATAGGGTTAAAAATACATCCTGAATGCATGAAATTGCCAGCTGATAGTGATAAATATGACAAATATTTAGAATTGGCAAGAGAATTTAATTTACCTTGCTTGTATCATTCAGGGCATATTAAATCCCGTTTTTCATCGCCTAAGTTAATTTATAAAAAAGCGCAAGAATTTCCTGAGGTTCCGATTATTCTAGGGCATCTTTCAACCGGCCCAAAACATTCGCATATAGAGGCAACAGAAATCTTACTGGATTCTATTGAAAATGAAAAAGCAAATCTTTATGTCGATACTTCTTGGATCGATTTTTTAGGCGAAAAACTTAACAAATCTTACGAAGATACCGTCATGCTTATTAAAGCTCTTAGGAACACAAAAAAAGGAGATTTCACCCATAGAATTCTTTGGGCGACGGATTGTCCGGTAGGGAATTTCAATCAAACCAAAGAAGCATACACTAAAAACTTGGATATTTTCAAACAAGTTATATTAAAAAATTTTGACAAAAAGCTTTTGGATAACGTTCTTGCAAATAATGCAAAAAATCTTTTTAAAATTTAAACTGCATTATTTTTTTGCAATTGCTCAAACTCTTTCATTCCGACTTTCCAACTGTCTTCATATTCAAAATCCCTTGATGCAATTTCTTCCGGCAAACCGGCATGATGAATCATCGGTAACAATTGAGATTCCGGCATTTCAATCGGTCTGTCAATATCATCATCGGAATCCTGGCATATAAATACACTTTCGCCTTTTTCATTAGTTTTAACTCCGACAATAGTTATTTCATGCCCCGCAAGTTTATTATCATTATCAGGATCCGGCCAAGTATAACCA
Source organism: bacterium (assembly GCA_017395765.1). Lineage (GTDB taxonomy): Bacteria > Cyanobacteriota > Vampirovibrionia > Gastranaerophilales > Gastranaerophilaceae > CAG-196. The sequence goes on along the minus strand of JAFQNY010000068.1, from coordinate 4,377 downwards.
ATTATGATATTATGTCCTAAAGCTAACGTATCAAGAAGTTCTTTTTTTATTGTATTAAAGTCTTTTTCATAACCAACCAATTTACCGTTTTCATCAACTTTTTGATAAATTACGGATGTTGTATTTTTATTTTCCATTATTGACTCTACATAAGTTTTTTCAAAATCTATTAAACCGCTGTCTTCTTCCGTCCAAGCATTTGGAGCACGCTTATCGGTTAATGAATCATAAGTTTGTTGAGAACCTAACTGCATCATCGTTGACTGCATCAAAACATCAATAATTGACCTTTCACCTTTATCACGATGATTATTCTGTATTCTTGCCCTTATTATGGCATTTTTATCCGGTTTTAAAGTGATTAAAGCTTTATCAAAACTAACTTTTTCATGAGGAGTTTTGAATTTATTTAACAACCATATTGCATCTAAGGATTTATCTGATAGGGCATCCATATCAATTAATTTTGTTGTTTCATTTTTTGGAGAAGTTAACCCTTCAACCATTCTAAAGAACTCCGCCGGATGCTTCGTTGCCAAATCAAACTCAACACTGGCTGTTGGACAAGTTCCCGTTTGCATTGTATTTAATTGTGTATTTACTTCTTCTAATTTGTCCATATCTTCAGATAAATCTGTTATCAAACCTAAGACCGGAACTTTATATTCTTCAGGAATATCTTCACATCGTTGAGTTATTACATACGGATTATGAATAATATCTAAACATTCTTTCAATATAGTTAAACCATCTAATCCGGGATCTCGTTCTTCTTTTAAAATTTTATGTAAATTATCTAATACAGAGCTCCTGTCATCAGAATCATTTTTCAATAAAATACCGCTTTTTAACGCAAATTCCAGTTTTTTTCGATATTTCATATCCAATTCAGCAGCAATTTCTTTGTATTTTTTCTTCTCATAACTTGTTGTTAACTCTGTTCTGAATGTTAGAGAAGTCCTGTATCCTTCAGCTTGGAAAGTTGGTTGTGTTACTTTTGGAGCTGAATAATTGGATGTTTGCACCTTTTCTACAGGAAGAGGAGTGGCAGTTACTCTATTTACGCCACTCATAGGATAAAAATTTACACTACTTTGAAAATTTACACTAACCATATATATATAAAAACCTTTTAAAGAATTAAATTGCTAAAATACAATTTAATTGTAAAGATATGTTACAAAAGATTTAAAACTTGAAATCGGAGATTTTTTTTTGACTTTATTTATATGTAAACACAATGTAAGGATTTATAAAATGCTAACATTATCAGGAACAGACGAAAAACAATCAACTTGCTTTTTATTTGTAGGAGCAAACTCTTCAAATACAAAAAGCGGTGGCTTAATAACAAGTAATACAAATCTGATTTGTTTAACAGACCCGGATCAAGGTTGGGATACTTGCAGTTTTTATTCAGGACCGAGCGATAGTACAATAGCTTCTATCGGAAGTTCTTATAATGATAGCGGAGAATGCGCAGGAGTAATAGCATCTTCAGAATCTTACTCAGGAGTATTTGGCTCATCAGGCAGCGGAGAATGTGCAGGAGTGGTAGCTTCTTCAGGAAGTTCAAGTTTCAGCGGCGGCGGAGCTTGCTCTGTTGGTGGCGGATGTAGCTATAGTTGTTAAATTAAGTTAATAAATAAAGAATTAAAGTCCCCAAGGGGGCTTTTTTATTTGTAAAAATTGTTGCCAAAACAAAGTTTGAATGATAATATTAAATAACGGATAGAAGAGATTGTGCGCTTGATAGCATAGAGAGGGATTAATGAGCGGAAACTTCAACATAACAGAATTTTTAAAATCTGCAGTTACAAACGGTGCGTCTGACGAACATTTAAAAGTAGATTATCCGCCTTTTATAAGAAAAAACGGGTTTATTATACCTTTTGGTACAGAACCGCTTACAAAAGAAGACGTTGACAATGCGGTTCTGGATATTGCTCCGCTTTCAATAAGAGATTCTATTTTAACCAGTTGCGATGTAGACTTCATGTTTGAAATCAAAGGTTGCTCCAGATTTAGGGTGAATTACAATCGTCAAATGAATAACTCAGGGTTAGTTATCAGAAACATTACATACTCAATTCCTACATTTGAAGATTTAAACCTGCCTGATATTTTAAACGAAATTATACAATACCAAAACGGAATAATCCTTCTCACCGGACCTACAGGATGCGGTAAGTCCACAACTTTAGCTTCATTAATTAATAAAATTGCAAAAGAAAATGCAAAACATATTGTTACAATCGAAGATCCTGTTGAGTATGTATTTGACAGCCCCAAAAGTATCGTCACCCAACGCCAATTAGGAGTCGATACAACATCCTTTGCTGACGGAATTAAATACTCTCTTCGTCAAGATCCGGATATAATTTTTATCGGTGAGATTAGAGACAGAGCAACAATGGATGCTGCTTTAAAAGCTGCAGAGACAGGACATTTAGTCCTTTCAACACTACACACAAATGATGCGGTTCAAACAATTAACAGAATTGTTAATTTATTCGAAGAATCTAACAGATATTTAATAAGAAAACAGTTGGCAGAAACACTTAGAGCTACTATTTCTCAAAGACTTATCTATTCAGAAGCTCAACAAAAAAGATTTCCGGCATGCGAAATAATGGTTGTTTCACCGACAATTAAAGATTATATAGAAAAAGGTGTTACTGAAGAAATTTACACATTGTTATCAGATGTTAATATTGATAATTCTATTTCAATGAACATGTCTTTAGCATCTTTAGTTTCAAGAGGCTTAATTTCACAAAAAGAAGCTCTTGAAAATACAAACGAATACGCCGAACTGGAAAAAATCTTCAGAGGCGTTTACCACGGAACAAAAGCTTATTATGACTAATAATTATGTTACAGATGCTATAAATTTAAAATCCTATAACCTTAACGATGCAGACAAAATTGTTGTTATGTATTCCAAAGAAAACGGACTTATAAAAGGGGTTGCAAAAGGGGTTAAAAAACCAAAAAGCAAACTTGGTGCAAGAATGGATTTACTTGTTGCAAATTCATTGCAGCTTCTAAAAGGTCGTTCTATGGATACAATTATACAAGCACAAACTTTAAACAATTTCCGAAAAACCCGAGAAGATTTTGACAAATTAATGCTGTCTTCATATATTTCAGAATTAGTCATAAATTTTGGAGAAGGTTCAGAGTCCGCTTCCGAAGAAATTTACGAACTTTTATATAAAGCTCTTAACAGAATTTCTGATTCTGCAGAGAAAAAAGATGCATTAATTGCAACAATCAAGTTTCAACTTAAATTTTTGCTAATAATGGGATTTTGCGTAGAATTGGACACCTGTCTTTGTTGCAGAGAAAGAGTTCTGGATGAAGAATTATATTTTTCCTCAAAAATGGGTGGCATACTTTGTAAAGAATGCAATGAAGCTTTAGGAGTGAACTTAAAAATGCATCGTAAAATAAAAGAATTTTTAGAAGCGATGCTTCAGTTTGATTTTGATTATGAAAGCGATTACGATAAAAAAGCTACCGAAAAAGTCTGCCAAGTTTGTTTTAATCTATTGGATGATTATATAAAAATTCATACAAACAAAAAAACTAAAACAACAAAAGTTATTAAAGAACTCGTGTGTTAAGTAAAAAAAAAGAGAAATGAAAATGAATAAAAAAACTATATTAACAATTTTGGCAATCATTATTACAACAATAACTATTCAAAAAGGAGTAGCTATGCCAGAAGAAACAATTGAGCATATTAAAGGAACATCTTATTCAAAAGTTTGCAAAAATGGAAAATGTGGAATACAAGATGATTATGAAAATAGACTAGTCAGTGACATCAAATATGACAACATCGAAAAAGTTGGAGAAACTGCTTATTTTAAAGTTAAAATTGGTGATAAATATGCTATGTATAGTATTATGCATCAGCAAGAAGTCAGTGCGTTCAAATTTGATAACATTGCTCCTATAAGCGAGGATCACTCAGATTATCTAAAAGTTTCTATCGATGGAAAATGGGCTATTTTGGACTTGAGATTAAATAAATATCTTAGCGATTATAAATATGACAAAATCGATAATATGCCTTGGAATTCCTTTTTCAAAGTTTATATTGGCGATAAGCTTGGTTTATTTTACCTTGAACGAGGCAGCAATTTTGAAAGATCCAGAGAAGTTATTCCTCCAACATACGATGAAATTTTACAATTAGACTCACATAAATATTTCAAAATATCTAAAAATGGATTATGGGGTATTTATGATATTTTAAAAAAGGCTGTAGTGATAGAACCAAAATACTCTAATAATGATTTACAATACGATAAATGGGGATACTTTTTTATAAAAGGTCAAAAAGTTGAACTGTAACTCTTAGATATA
>JAFQNY010000067.1 GCA_017395765.1 bacterium | reverse complement strand
AATGGCACAGCATGAAAGATCAAGATTTCGTGGATGAGGAAAAAGTTAAAGATGCCGTATATAAAACAATTTTATCAATTGATGAGTTAGCGGAAGCCGAAAATCCTACTGTGATTAAAGATAATTCAAGAACCCCTGAAGAAAAAGCTGAAATATATGAGCTTAAAGCCAGAATCGTTGAAATAATGAAAAAATTACCGCAAAGAGAACAGGAATTGATTGAAGCGAAATATTTTTATGACAAAAAATTAAAAGATATAGCTGATGAGTTTAAAATATCTCAATCAAGAATATCTCGAATTATACAAAACGGTTTAGACAAAATAAAAAAAGAGCTTTTAAAACAGGAAAAACTAGATGAAATCAATTTTTGAAAAAACAAAAGGGATAAGTGAAAAGTACGTTGGCATTGTCGGGGAAGAATATAATTTTAATGATATTTGCGAGTTTATACCCGAAAATTTCGTTAGAAGAGAGGCTATTGACCTGCCACAATTATCAGAACTAGAAGTCTTGAGACATTATAAAGAACTTTCCGACAGAAATTTTTGTATTGAAAAAGGATTTTACCCACTTGGTTCTTGCACAATGAAATATAATCCAAAAGTCAATGAACTATTAGCTAACCTTGAAGGATTTACAAATTTACATCCGCTTCAATCAGATGAAGATTCTCAAGGTGCATTAGAGTTAATGTATAAACTTCAAGAAAAATTAAAATACATCACCGGAATGGATGCAATAACATTACAACCTGCAGCGGGAGCTCATGGTGAACTCACCGGAATGATGATAATAAAAAAATATTTTGAAACCAAGGGCGAGTCTTACAGAAATAAAGTAATAATTCCTGATTCTGCACATGGAACAAACCCTGCAAGTGCTAAAATGTGTGGTTTTGATATTGTAGAGGTTAAGTCTAATGAAAAAGGTCAAGTTGATATAGAAGCTCTAAAAGCATTAATAGACGATAATGTTGCAGCAATTATGATGACAAACCCCAATACTTTAGGGATTTTCGAAGAAAATGTTTTAGAAATTTCTGATATAATGCATAAAAACGGCTCATTATTATATTATGACGGTGCTAATTTTAACGCAATTATGGGTTGGACAAACCCTGCATTAATGGGATTTGATGTAGTCCACCTTAATTTACACAAAACATTTGCCACTCCACATGGTGGCGGAGGCCCCGGAGCAGGACCTGTAGCAGTTGTTGACAAACTTAAAGATTTTTTACCAGTACCTACAATTGAATTTGACGGAGAAAAATATTACAGGAACTATAACTTACCTAATTCAATAGGTAAAGTACGAGGTTTTTACGGAAATTTTGGGGTATTAGTCAGAGCTTATGCTTATATTCTAATGATGGGTACGAATTTAAAACTTGCCAGTGCTGATGCAGTGCTCAATGCAAATTATATTAAAGAAAAATTAAAAAATGCATACGATTTACCATATGACGAACCATGTATGCACGAATTTGTTTTATCAGGAGAAAGACAACACAAGCAAGGAGTTTCAACTCTTGGCATAGCAAAGAGATTAATGGATTCAAATTATCATCCTCCTACGGTTTATTTCCCGCTGATAGTACATGAAGCAATTATGATTGAACCGACAGAATCTGAATCGAAAGAGGTTTTAGACGGTTTTATCGATACGATGCTTAAAATTGCAAAAGAAATTGAAGAGAATCCGCAAGAAGTTTTAAAAGCGCCACAGACTACTCCTATCAAGAAAGTAGATGAGACTCTTGCAGCAAGACAACCAAATCTGACATATAAAGTAAATCAGATATAAAACAATCTCTAAAACTAAGCATAAAGATTATTCTAAATACTGTAATTGCTTTACACAAAGTATTTTTATGCTAATATATATATTATAAATTCAAATAAAATGGGATAGAGGAGAAGGATTTTGAGTCAACAAAATATGTTTTCGGACGGGAAAATCGTACCTGTCAATATAAGAGAGGAAATGAAAAAATGCTACATCGACTACGCTATGTCTGTCATAGTCGGTCGTGCATTACCAGATGTAAGAGACGGACTTAAACCTGTTCACAGAAGAATTTTATATGCAATGAATGAACTCGGCATGACTCCGGATAAGCCATTTAAGAAATGTGCTCGTATCGTAGGGGAAGTTCTTGGTAAATATCACCCTCATGGTGATAGTTCGGTTTACGAAGCTCTTGTACGTTTAGCACAAGATTTTAACACAAGATATTTGGTTGTTGACGGCCATGGAAACTTTGGTTCTGTTGACGGTGACGGAGCGGCAGCGATGCGTTATACAGAAGCTCGTATGCATAAAATAACAACATCAATGCTTGCTGATATTGACTGTGAAACAGTAGATTTTGTACCAAACTTTGACGGTTCTTTGGAAGAACCTTCAGTTTTACCGGTTAGACTTCCGATGCTACTACTTAACGGGGTTTCCGGTATTGCGGTAGGTATGGCAACAAATATTCCGCCACATAATTTATCAGAAGTTGTTGACGGTACAATTGCATTAATTGATAATCCTCAAATTACCATTTCCGAATTAATGGAACACATTAAAGGTCCGGACTTCCCGACTGCTGCGACTATTGTCGGACTTAATGATATCAAACAAGCTTACGAAACAGGTCGTGGCTCTATCAAAATGTCCGCAGTTGCAACTATAGAAGAAATCCCTGGCGGAGCCGGTCGTCAATCCAGAACTGCAATTATTGTTACTGAAATTCCATATCAAGTTAACAAAGCTCAGTTGATTGAAAAAATTGCGGACTTAGTAAAAGAACAAAGAATCAACGGAATCTCTGATCTTCGGGATGAATCAGACAGAGACGGTATGAGAATTGTAATTGAACTAAAACGAGATGCAAAACCTGAAGTAGTAAAAAACAATTTATTTAAATATACTCAACTTGCTACAACCTTCGGGGTTAACATGGTTACACTTTGCGGTAAACAACCTCGTTTATTAAACCTTTATGAAGTTCTTAGTGAATTTGTAGAACACAGGGTTGAAATTGTAACAAGAAGAACTATTTATTTCTTGAAAAAAGCGAAAATCAGAGCCCATATTTTAGCAGGTTTATTAATTGCATTGGGTTCATTAGATGAAGTTATCGAATTGATTAAAAAATCAAAAACTACTGACGATGCTCGTGTAGGCTTAATGAGCAGATTCGGTCTTGATATTGATCAAGCAAACGCTATCTTAGAAATGCAATTAAGAAGATTAACCGGTTTGGAACAAGATAAAATCAAGAATGAATACGATGAACTTCTTAAAAAGATTCAAGAATATGAAGAAATTCTTGCAGACAGACAAAAAGTTCTTGATATCATTAAGTCTGAATTAATTGAAGATAAAGAAAAATATGGTGACGACAGAAAAACTCAAATTGTTCCTGAACAAGGCGAAGTAACAATTGAAGATTTAACTCCGAATACTCCAATGGCAGTATTTATCACTCACCAAGGTTATCTAAAACGAATTTCTTTAGATACTTTTGAACGTCAAAATCGTGCAACAAGAGGTAAAGCCGGAATCAAAACAAAAGATGACGATGATATTCAACACTTCTTTACAGCGATGATGCACGATAAGGTGTTATTCTTCTCTTCAAAAGGTATCGTATATAGTTTGAATGTATATGACTTCCCTGAAGGCGGACGTCAAGCTAAAGGTTTACCAATCGTAAACGTACTTCCGATTGAACAAGGTGAAAAAATCACGGCTGTTGTTCCTGTTAGCAACTTCTCTCATGATTTAAATCTTATTATGTTAACCCAAAAAGGTTATATTAAACGTATTGAATTAGATAACTTCTCTAATATAAGAAGAAGCGGTATTATTGCAATTTCTCTTGAAGAAGGCGACAGATTGAATTGGGTAAAATTGGCTAATCCGAATGATGAAATCATTATCGGTACATCTTGCGGTATGGCAATAAGATTCCCAATTGAAGATTTAAGACCTCTGGGTAGAAGTGCACGAGGGGTTAACTCAATGAAATTACGTTCTGCTGATACAATTATCGGTTGCGATATTGTACCTAGAAATTATGATGCAGACCTACTCGTAGTAACATCTGACGGATTCGGCAAACGAACTAAGCTATCAGAATTCCGCTCACAAAACAGAGGCGGTATTGGGTTAATTGCTACTAAGTTTAAATCCAGCGTATCACGACTTGTTGCATTAACTATTGTTGAAGAAAAAGACGAGATTATGCTTGTAACTTCAAGTGGTATAGTTACCAGAATTAAAGCAGGTGATATTTCTTGTCAAGGCAGACCTGCTACCGGAGTTCGAGCTCAAAACTTAATGGAAAATGACACCGTAGTTTCTGTCAATAAAATTGTAAATACAGACAAGGATGATGACACGGTATCTCAAACTTCGTCTTCACAAGAACCAACTCCGCAAGGAGAACAAACTTCATTAATAGAAGAAACTCCTGAGGTTTAATAAAATTACAAACAAAAAAACTCCGCTTTACAAGGGCGGAGCTTTTTTGTTATTTAACTATACAATATCTTTTAAAAATGCTACAAACCAATCAAATTCAGAAGTTTTACTTGTTATTTTATCAAGTTTATCCCAAAATTCAGCTTTACTAGCCTCCTTATCTGCTTTTAAAGCTTGAATTCTGGCTTTATTTTTTTGAATTAGGGTATTATAAATTTTTATAAATTTTTCATTGCTTTCTGCTTCATGCCCTTTTAAAATTCTAAGATTATTCTTTAGGGCTAAAGAAGTTTGCCTGATAGCTTCATCTATTTCATCTTGTTTTTTTACATAAGTATCTTCAGCAGTTAACATTCTAAAAATTCTAGAAAGCTTAGTTGTCATCGTTTCAACTTCAGTTTTGTTAACTTTGTTAGAATGTTGATGTGTTAGTTGAGCATAGTCTGTCATACTAAAGATTTTTCCGTTAACGTCCAAAATCATAGCTCCAGGATATTCACACCCGCCTCTGTATAATTGCATTGTTCCCGGTAAACCAGCTGTTTTTTCTGAAAATCTCTTTGCAACTTTTTCTACAAATCCATTACGACCTTTTACTTTAGTAACCAAATTTGCCTTAAAAGAAATATTGTTAATACTTGTATCCATTGCGCCTCCTTATAATTGTATATAAACGTCTAAAATTAATTTTTGTTATACAAAAAAAGCTTTTGTTACAAAAATTAATAGTAACACCACCTTTTAAAGCTTTTATTGTTATAATTAATTAGAGGAGAATATTATGAGTAATTTGAAAATATATTTAGATAAAGATATTGATAAGAAACTAATAAAATCAAAAAAAATAGCAATCATAGGATTTGGCTCGCAAGGATACGGACAAGGAATGAATCTTGTCGATAGTGGCTGTGACGTAGTTTTTGGACTAAGAGAAAATGGTTCTTCTTGGATAAAGGCAAAAGACTACGGATTAAAAGTAATGACAATATCTGATGCGGTTAAATGGGCGGATGTTGTACAGATACTAATTCCGGATGAAATTCAAGCTCAGGTTTTTGAAAAAGAAATTAAACCTCATTTAAAAAAAGGGCAAACCCTAATGTTTTCACACGGTTTTAACATCCACTACGGCTTTATAACCCCTCCTGAAGGTATTAATGTTATTATGGTTGCACCAAAAGCTCCCGGACATACAGTTAGAAGTGAATATTTAGCAAACAAAGGCGTACCTGCTTTAATTGCAATATTTACACCATCAGAACCTTCTCAATCGAGAGAAAATGCTAAAAATTTAGCTCTATCTTATGCTTCAGCTATAGGCTCAGGTCGAACCGGAATAATTGAAACAACTTTTAAAGAAGAGACCGAAACTGATTTATTCGGAGAACAAGCTGTACTTTGCGGCGGCTGTTCAGCATTGATTAAAAATGCATTCGAAACTCTTGTAGAAGCAGGATATTCTCCATACATGGCGTATTTTGAAGTTTGTCATGAACTAAAACTTATTGTTGATTTAATTTATGAAGGCGGAATAGAAGACATGCATTATTCAATTTCTAATAATGCTGAATATGGTGATTATACAAGAGGAATAAAGATAATTAATAATGAAACAAAAGCTCGCATGAAAGAAATTTTATCACAAATTCAAAACGGAAGTTATGCCAAAGAGTTTATGGAAGAGTTTTCAACAGGAGCAATTAATTTTAAAGAATTTCGTAAAAAATCAGAAGGACATTTAATCGAAAAAGTCGGTTCTGAAATTCGTTCTTTATTTAAATGGAATAGAAAAAATAAACTTATAGATAAATCAAAAAATTAATAATTATATAAATAGGTATAACTAATTGGGTAATAGATTTTATATTTACCCCTTTTAAAATAAGTATGTAACTAAAAAGTTCATACTTATTTTTTTAATAAAAGGAGTAAACAATGAAAAAAACATTATCTATGCTAGCTGTTTTAGGGATTATAGCAGTAACAGCTCAAAGTGCAAATGCAGCCTGGTCAAATTCCAATTGGAACCCATCAAACTGGTTCGGTCGTGGATGCAACAAATGTGAAAAGAAATGTGACCCTTGTTCTACAGGTTATGCAGCACCGTGTGATCCATGTCAAAAAAAGGTTATCCAACAACCTTGTCCTTGTCAAAAATCAACACCTTGTCCGGTTCAAAAAACTTGCGACCCTTGTGATAGATTACAAAATATGTCAAAATAATTTATTT
>JAFQNY010000066.1 GCA_017395765.1 bacterium | reverse complement strand
TTTTTCATCAATAGAATTTTGCTTGCTGTTGTTTGCAATTGCTATAGTAATTGTTTCGGAAATGCTAAATACCGCAATAGAATTTACTTTGGATTCAGTGTTTCATAACAGATACTCCAGAATGGTCGGAATGGCTAAAGATATTTCTGCGGGAGCTGTGATGTTTGCAACTTTTATAAGTATAGCAGTCGGATTAATTTTGTTTGGAAAGCATTTTCTTGCTTAATTTTTTATGTATTCTTCAGGGTAGTGAATTTCTTTTAAATATTCTGAAATCTCCGAATATAATTGAGTTTGAATATTTGGATAACTTCTGAACATATTTATGCAATCACAAACATATTTTAAGTATGTATTTTTATATTTACTTAAAAGTTTTGATTTTTTTAAATATTCATAAACTTTACGAGAGGCTTTAAAGACGTGTTTTGCAGATTCCGGATCGGCAATACAATTTCCTATAATGGAATCTCCTCTTCGTCTGTAGATATATAGTGATTTGTCGATTACATAAGTCAGAGGTGATTTAGTGAAAATTTTGACATAGAATTCCATATCTTCAAAGAAGATTCCTTCCGGCCATTTTAATTTGTTTTCAGCTAAAAAATCTCTGCGATATGCTCGACACCAACTGTATTGCGGAAAATCCATCAAATTTTCACAAGTAAGTTCTAAATTCCCTTCAGGATAATTTGCATAATGTTCAAAAATGCACATATTTGTTTGTCTTTTTAGGTCTTCCCAATAAATATCACCTTTGAACCAAATAGTATTGAAAGAAGTTTCGATAAATTTTTCGTAAACACTTTGCAAACAAGTTCTTTCGAGCCAATCATCCGAATCAACTACTAAAATAAACTCTCCCTGAGCTTCTTTTAAACCGGTATTTCTTGCAGCACCAAGACCTTTGTTTTTTTTGTGATGAATAATTTTAATTCTTTTATCATCCTTTTGTAAATTTTTAACAATTTGGATTGAATTGTCTTTTCCGCAATCATCTACGCATAAGATTTCAATATCGGACAAGGTTTGATTTTGGATGCTTTTTATACATTGTTCGATATATCTTTCAACATTATATATGGGAACAATAACCGAGAATTTTGGAGTTGTTTCGTGATTGAACTTATTAAATTGTTGTGGGTATTCAAACTCTTCTAAAAGTTCTCTAGATAATTGTAGAGATTTGTCATAATTATTTAGAATATTTTTACAGGTATTTATTCTTAATTGTAACAGTTGTAGCAAAGCGCATTTGTATTTTTCATATAAACCTCTGTCAATATAAAACTTTCTGATATTTTTAACTATTTGATAAATATCTTCGATTTTTAGTTTTCCTTTTTGCGCATTTGTTACTATTGAATCTTCCCTAACTCTATAGTTATATAGAGCATCTTCCAAAACGTATGTTTTTGGATTGAGTGAAAAATATTCGAAATAAAATTCACCGTCTTCAAATGTTAAACCTTCCGGCCATTTTAAATTATTGTTTTTTATGGAATCTGTTGTGTATGCTTTTATCCAACTGTAATCAGAACATTTACATATATTTTGCGGAGTGATTTCTAAATATCCGCATTTATTATTGAGAATCTTTTTTTCTTCACGCTCCTGAAAATCTTCGTTAAAGCGATAAGCATCAAAAAAGACACTGGTAGTTTTTCTTTCGGTAAAAGTTTTGTTTAAAATTTCTAAACAGTTCGGCTCAAGCCAATCATCAGAATCCAAACAAACAATGTATTTTCCTTGAGCGACTTCTAATGCGGTATTTCTGGCAGCAGATAAACCACGATTTTTTTTGTGTTTTAAAATCTTGATACGTGAATCTTTCTTTTGGTATTTCTCAACAATTTCAATTGACTTGTCTTTTCCGCAATCATCTACGCATAAAATTTCAAAATCCTTGAAGGTTTGTGTTAAAACACTTTCAAGGCATTGAATTATGTATTTTTCAACATTGTATATCGGAACTATTATGGAAAATGTCGGCATTAATTCTCCTCTTTGGTTGACAGGTCAAGTTCTATTGCTTTTTGTTGAAATCTTACTGCATCAAAAGCTTGTCCGTAGGCATTGTACCTATCACTCATAAACCAACATAAATCAATAGATGAATCTTTCTGTGAATGATCAAATTTTACGGCATATATATTATTGTAAAAACGTAATGCATCAGAATAATTTTCGTAGGTAAGCAAATCATCGATTATATTAAGATAAGGTACTTCGTAATCCGGATTTAAATACATAGCAAGCCCATTTAAATCGTTGTGATGTTTTACATTGGCTAATTCTCCGGCAAGGAAATTTTTAGCATCAATAATATCGTTTAAACAATCGGTATTATCTTTGTAATTTGAATTTATTTCCATTTCAAAAATTTTTAATTTTTCTGCGCATTCTAAAATGGTGTCGTATTCTTTTCTTTGGTTCAATAGTACAAGAATATAGATTCCTGCAACATATCTGTCTGCTAAATAATTTGCTTCTGTTTTAATTTCTTCGGTTTCATTCGGATTGTGTACGGACATTCCTAGCTTATCTAAAACATATGAATACTTTTCATAAAATTTTGGATGAGCTTTTGATAAATATATTTCGTAAAGTTTTTGTGCAAAATCATAATTCTCCATTTTCTGAGCAAAAATGTCGCCAATTGATATGAAATATGAGCAATCATTTGTCAGGTTATAGATTTTTTCCAGAATTCCGGCTTCTTCTTGATACATTCCTGTTTCGTCGAAAAGCTTTGCTAATGACTCGTATGTTTCTATAATATCATTTCCGTTTATAAGGTTATCAACACATTTTGCTAAAAAAGTTTTCATTTTCACCTCGTTATTTTTAGATTATCATATAATGAAATTCTTATCATACTTTTAATAATTGAATTTTAAAATATGCCGGAGCAATTTTCGAAACTGTTTTGGTATTTGTCAAATAATCCGTTTGAGATTAAAAATTGTTTTATCTCATTAAGAATTTTTTCTTTTAATTCTTCTGTATCAAGTTTGTAAAAAACTAACAAGCTTATTAATAACAGTAAAATTCTGTATCTGTCACATAAAATAAGCCCTTCTTTTGTAAGTTCAGAAAAATTTAGAGGTTTAAAATTATAGTTTTTTTCTAATGTCTTGAAGTATTTACACGCAACTTCCGGCATGGTTTTTGTCATGTATTTGTGATAAAAATTCAACGCTCCTTCAAAAGTCAGACCTTCACGGT
>JAFQNY010000065.1 GCA_017395765.1 bacterium | reverse complement strand
GTATGTAACTGACATCTTAAGATTCTGCTTATACCTGTTGGTTCCTGACTTAATAAGTTCTGCATTAATCTTAACATTTTTGATTACATCTTCTCTGGTAACGCCTGCATTAACTTTTCCAAGTTGTGATAACGCTGCATTATCGTACTTAGTAATCTCATCGTTGATTACAAAATGCTCAAACATATCAATATCCTGGAAGTTAGGCATTTCAAAACTATTTACATTGTTACCGCCCACACCAGATGAATTGGTGTTATCTGAATACTGTGCCGGATTCAGATTAACAGTAACATAGAATTCTTCATCATTATTTCCCTTTACATAAGGTCTTCCCGCATCGTCCAGCAACGCATTCCCATCTGCATCGTAATCTGTGATTTTAAAAGTATTTTTATTATGTATTATTTAAATTACTAAGATTTTTCTAGTAATTAAACATACAATGTTTATAAAATTCTGCATTTAATGTCTTTACTATTCTTTAAGATATTTATTTTTTGTTAGCATTTTTGTTAGCATTCTTGATTTTTTAGTTGTTATTTTTATACAAACAAAAAAATAACAGGTCTCAAAACCTGTTATATCTTGTTTATTATATGGTACCCCCAAGCGAATTCGAATCGCTGTCTACACCGTGAAAGGGTGTTGTCCTAGGCCTCTAGACGATGGGGGCTAGCTACAAGTATTATAATATCAAATCAATTTTTATTGTCAACAACTTTTTTTGAGTTTAATAAAAAAGATTTCTGCTTATATTAGCAGAAACCTTTTGGGTTATTAATGTAAGAATTTTAAGTATATATAAGCAGAGCTTATTACTAAAGAAATTGCTACAATCGGTATCCCGAATTTCATAAATTCTAAAAATGCAATAGTATGACCTTCTTTTGCTGAATTTTCTGAAACAATAACATTTGCTGCTGCTCCGATTATGGTCATATTACCGCCTAAGCAAGCTCCTAAAGATAAAGCCCCCCATAGCGGATAAGTATAATCTCCGACCATTGTTTTTTTTACCTTTCTGTTATTTTTAACCTAAAAATTGTTTCAAAATTGCCATGATCGCAACAATTGCTATAGTTAATAAAATTGCCCATAAGGCACCTTTATCTTCATAGTTTTTTTTGGAGGTTTTTTTCATTGTTTTCCATAAACCCTCCTTTTAAGCCTTTTGTGCTTGGCGAATAGCACAAGCTACGGCTAAAGCAATTTCTTCGTCGGAATTATCGGTTTTTCTTGGGGCTTTTTTTTCTTCCGGAACTTCTTCAGGGAAGTATTTACCGATAAACTTCAAAATGATTTCGTTTAAATTCATTGCAACAATCATTATAGTTAAGAACATAAAAACTGTTCCCATTCCAATAACCATAATGATTAAGCCTTCTTTTAACAAGGTTATATCCATTATAATTTCTCCTATAAAATAAATTGTAATTAACTATAAATTTTTACAAATTATTTTACGGAGCTCGAATTTGTTTAATTTTGCTTAAGTTGGTCGATAAATTATGAATGAAATCCCTGTCTAAAAGGGTTTTGTTGTTTATTAAAGAATCTGTTTTTAAAACAAACGATAATAAATGTGAAGAATTTCCTGATGAATTAGGGGATTCTTCTTCTTGATAAGCTGAAATTTCTCCCGTGTATAAGTTGTTTGAAACGAGCTCTACATTTTCATTTTGGTAAGATTGTATGCTACCTGTGTTATCAAGTATTTGGGCATGAAGTTCTTGCGGTTCGGAGACTATACCCAATACCGCCATGAAAACTATAACTAATAGTTTTAAAAAGATCTTCATAGTTATATTTTATTCCAAATAAGTTAATCTAAAATAACTCAAATAGATTATCTTAAACTGCTAAATTTATTTTGTTATTAAAGATTCACAGTCCATTTCTTTTGGTTGAGGAATTTTCATTAGTTCCAAAACTGTAGGAGCTACGTTGCACAATGCTCCGTCCGATTTAAGTTTTAAACCTTCAGGTCCGTTGATAATTACAAAAGGAACTTCGTTTGTAGTATGTGCTGTTTGAGGTTTGGAAGTTTCTTCGTCAACCATTGTTTCGGCATTTCCGTGATCGGCAGTAAGTAACATTATTATACCTTGTTCTTTACATTTATCGGCAATTTTTCCGACGCATTCATCTACAACTTTACAAGCTTTAGTTGCAGCCGGAATATCACCTGTATGACCAACCATATCAGGGTTTGCGAAATTAACCAGAATAAATCCGTAATCTTTATTATCGATTGCGCCTAAAACTTTTTCACAAACTTCAGGTGCGCTCATTTCCGGTTGTAAATCGTAAGTAGCTACTTTAGGAGAAGCCACTAAAACTCTTGTTTCATGCGGCTTTGGTTCGTCAATTCCTCCATTAAAGAAGAAAGTAACGTGAGCGTATTTTTCAGTTTCTGCAGTTCTGAATTGGTTCACTCCGTTTGCTTCTAAAACATCTCCTAAAATATTAGTCAATTGAGTTTTAGGGAATGCAACAGGGAATGTGAACGTAGCTTCATAGCTTGTCATTGTGCAATAGTAAATATTTTTAAGTACTTTTTTGCGCTCAAACCCGTCAAAGTCAGCAAAGTTAATAGCTTTGGTTATTTCTCTTGCTCTGTCAGGGCGGTAGTTGAAGAAAATTATTGCGTCATTGTCATGAATTCTTGAATCCTCTCCGCCAATTACAGTTGGTAAAACGAATTCATCAGTTTCACCTTTTTCGTATGATGCTTTAACTCCGGCACAAGCTGTTTCAGCTTTTTCTCCTTCACCAAGAAGTAAGCAGTTGTAACCTTTTTCAACTCTATCCCAACGGTTATCTCTATCCATTATGTAATATCTTCCTATGATAGAGGCTACCGGAGGTAGGTTGAATTTAGCTAATTCTTTTTCTACAACTTCTAAGTATTCACAAGCACTTGCCGGAGGAGTGTCTCTGCCGTCAAGGAATGCGTGTACATAAACTTTTGTAAGACCTTCTTTAGCAGCAAGTTGTATTAATGCTAATAAGTGGTCTAAAGATGAGTGAACTCCGCCAGTTGAGACAAGACCGTAAATATGTAAAGCGGAATCGTTCTTTTTAGCGTGAGCGATTGCTTCTAAGAATTTTTCATTTGTGAAGAAATCTCCGTCTTTAATCGCTTTGTTAATCTTAGATAAATCTTGATAAACAATTCTTCCTGCGCCTAAATTTAAGTGACCGACTTCACTGTTCCCCATTTGACCTTCCGGAAGTCCTACATACATCCCATCTGCGTGGATTCTTGTAGAAACTTCTTCTTTTATTAATCGAGGAACATTTACAGGTTTAGCAAGCTTTGTTGCATCATATTTTTCAGAACCTTTTGAAATTCCCCAACCGTCCATTATACATAATAAAACTCTGTTCATTTTATCTCCTTAAAAAACTATACTAACAATACTGTAAGTCTATGACAAACAGAGCTAAATATCAATATTGTGTAATGTTTTTTTGTTAAGATTTAAATTTTCTTAGTTAATAAATTATTCAATCAATGTTTGGTAAAATGAAACTTTTTTCCCGCCGTAGTTTTTTTCTTTAATTAGGGTAAAGTGTTCAATATTCAACGGCTCAGAATGTTCCACTACAACAATTGAAGATTCTAAATTCAGCTTTTGAAGCTGAGAAAATACTTCTTCATAAATTCCACTATAGTAAGGCGGATCTATATAAATTACATCAAAATTTTTGTCAATTTTTTCTATTAATTTTAAGCTGTCGCCTACTTTAAGATTTGGCTTTAGACTGAGCATTTCATAATTTTTCTTTAGAATTTGTGCAACTTTTGGGTTTTTTTCAAAAACCGTAATATCACCAAACCCTCTTGAAAGAGCTTCAAGTCCCATAATTCCCGACCCGCCGAAAAGATCTAAAAAAGATTTACCTTCAAAGTCACCTATTAAAGAATATAACGTGTTAAAGACCCCTTGTCGAACTTTTGAAAGGGTTGGTCTGGTTATTTTTTCGTCGGGTGCAGTAATTTTGCGACCCTTGTATTTTCCCCCGGTTATAATCATTTATTCAAAATCCAGTTTGTTAATCTTAACTCTAAACGCACTTTCTATATCAACCCCGTTAAGAACTGCGCTGATTAAATCTTCAGGGGTAATTTTATCTCCGATATTCGGAATTAATCCTAGAATGTTTACGTTTGAATATTCTTCTATAACTCTTGTTATTGCCGTTAATTGTTCTTTAGGGCAATTGTCTCTGATGTTATTTATAACAACACCTCTGACTTCAACCCCTTTTTCTTGTGCGGTGTAAATTGATAATAAAGAGTCGTTGATTGAATCTTCTCTAG
>JAFQNY010000064.1 GCA_017395765.1 bacterium | reverse complement strand
TTGTTTTTACTTTCACCATTTTTTACAAATAATGAAGTGATAATAAGAAGATTTGCAAAATGGGTATTCGGATTTCATTTTTTGTATTCGGTTATAATGTTAGTTTTTTATAACCAGTATGTTCCGTATTCCTGTGAACTTAATTTTTTCGGACAGGATTGGATTCAGTCTTTGGGGATAAAATTCGCTTTTAAAATTGATAATATAGGAATTATTTTAAGCGTACTTACCTCTTTTATATTTTTTATTGCTTCTATGTCAAGCAAAATATGTATCAGAAAAAATCATAAATTTTATTATTCAATGTTAATGTTATTAATGTTCTCTATATTGGGAATCTTTACCGCAAATGATATGTTTGTGTTTTTTATGTTTTGGGAATTAGAATTAATACCTGCGTATTTTTTAATTGGCGGAGATTGGGGATTAGTTGAAAATAATGCAAAAAAATCTGCAATAAAATTTGTTTTGTTTACTTTTTTAGGCAGTATGTTTATGTTGGTTGGGATTCTGTTAATGCATTATTACAGTTATGTTTCAACCGGAATTTTGTCTGCAGAATTTTCAAATATTTTTGTGACATCAATACCTGAAAAAATTCAATATTTTATTGCAATATGCTTAATTATAGGTTTCGGTGTAAAATTACCTATTATTCCTCTTCATACTTGGTTGCCTGATGCGCATACGGATGCACAAACTCCGGTGAGTATAATTCTTGCAGGAATTTTATTAAAAACGGGTGCGTATGGAATATATAGATTTAATTTTGAAATGTTACACGATGTGTTTGTGTCAATTGCTCCGTATTTAGCCGTAATAGCATTGATAAATATAATTTACACGGCTTTTGTGGCATATTCACAAACTGATATAAAGAGGATTGTAGCATATTCAAGTATATCAAATATGGGATTAATTTTGTTGGGTTTATGCGCAGGAACAAAAGTTTCAGTTTCAGCTTCTGTTTTTCACATGGTAGCTCATGCCCTAACTACTGCTGGGTTATTTATGATATGCGGAATTGTGTACTTAAGATGTAAAACTCGCAGTCTTGATGTTCTGACAGGAATTGCGGTTAATATGCCAAGACTTTTTGGGTTTTCTGTTTTGATTGTGTTGGCGTCAATCGGAGTTCCGGGGTTTGCCCCTTTTATTAGTGAAATATTAACGGTAATGGGAACAATGTTTTCGGAATTTAGTCTTGTTTTAAAACTCTGTGCGTTGTTATCTTTACCGTTATTGATTCTAAGTTCTTGTTATATGTTAAAATTCTTGCATAATTCGTTTTTCGGAGAACGTATAGAGGCTTTTGAAAAAATAAATGATATTACTGTTCATGAATTTATTGTATTAGCATCAATTTTGTGCGGTTTATTAATATTTGGATTGTGTCCGCAAGTATTGTTAAATTTGATTGGTTAGAAAGTAGGTTTGAATGATTAATGATTTTTTTAATATATTGATACCTCAAGGTTTTCTGGGGATTTTTATAATCATTCAGTTGTTGTGTTCAATGTTGCTTTCACCAAAACGATATAAACACGCACGTTTAATTTCTTTGGTGGGAATTTCTTTGAGCATATTTTCTTTATCAACAGTTCAAGTCGAGCCCCAATACTTTGGATTTAGAAATGCTTTGATGTCAGATAATTATACCTTGTTATTTCATTTTATAATTTTATTATGCGGATTTTTTGTTGTTTTGATAAGCGGTAATCATGTTAAATCAATAAGATGCCAGTCTTTTAGTTTCCATGCTCTTTTATTAACAGCAATTTTGGGGGCTATGAGTATAGTTTCTGCAAATGATATTTTAACATTATTTGTTTCTTTGGAATTGTTGAGTTTCCCGACATATTTTATAATTGCATCTGACAGAACATATAAGTCAAAAGAAGCAGCTTTTAAATATCTTATAACAGGTGCGGTTTCTTCCGGAATATTTTTGTTTGGAGCCTCTTATTTGTACGGGTTAACAGGTTGTATTAATTTGACAGAAATATACGAAGCTATTAGTGAGCAAAATCCGACATTTCTTTATTCAATGTCTTGTGTTTTGATTGTTATCGGATTGATAGCTAAATTAGCAATCTTTCCGTTTGCAAATTGGGTTATTGATGTTTATAAAGGATGTGAAACTTCTGTTTTGGCATACTTATCCACAATCCCTAAATTGGCACTTTTTGCTATCATTTGCAGGTTGTTAGTTTTTCCTTTATCTAATAGTTTTGAATTGGTTTTTGTAATAGGAATTTTGTCTTTGATGACAGCTTTTTGGGCAAATACTTTAGCGATTCGCTCTGATGATATAAAAACAATTTTAGCTTGTTCTGCTGCCGCTAATGCTTCTTATATAATGCTAACTGCCGGACTGGTTTCTGTATATAATTTATCTACCGTTATATTTTATTTAATCGCTTATGTATTAATCAATATTTCTGTATTTTCTTTTTTAAACATTTTAGAATCTAATAAAATTTATTTAAGTGTTAATAATTTGACAGGTTTAGGATTGAAAAATTTTGGATTGGCAATAGCATATATTATTGCAGTAATTGCATTGGCAGGATTTCCTGTGACATCAGGTTTTATTGCAAAAATATATTTATTCTCGGCGATTGCTCATTCAGGCTTGATATTTATACCGTTTTTAATAATTTTACTGATTTTAACTGTAGTTGCATTATTTTATTATTTAAAACTAATACGTCCGATATTTGAACATACGGATAATGCAATTAAATTAAAATATTTGTTTTCGCAAAAGTTTGTTCTTTATGTAACGGCGATAGTAACTGTTTTGATAGGGGTATATCCTCAAAAGTTAATAGAACTTTGCAGGTTCATTGCATATAATATTTAGAAAATTTTTGTGATAAAATTGTAAAAAAGGAAAGGATTAATCATATGGAAAAAATAGCAGATATCGGAGTTTTTGGCGGTTCGGGTTTTTATAGTTTTTTAGAAGATATTAAGGAAGTTCAAGTTGACACTCCTTATGGTGCGCCTTCAGATAGCCTGTTTATCGGTAAAATCGGTAATCACAGAGTAGCTTTTATGCCTCGTCATAACAGAAACCATTCAATATTACCGCATATGATTAATTACAGAGCAAATGTTTGGGCAATGAAACATGTCGGTTGTAAAAGAGTTATATCTCCTTGTGCAGCTGGTAGTTTGCAAAAACATGTAGCTCCTGGTCACTTTGTTATTTGTGATCAATTTGTTGATTGGACAGACGGAAGAAAATCAACATTCTTTGAAGGACCTCAATGTATGCACCCGTCACCTGCTGAAACATATTGTCCTGAGTTAAGAAATTTAGCTATCAAAACCGCTAAAGATTTAGGTATAAAAGTTCATGAAACTGGTACTGTTGTTGTTATTAACGGCCCAAGATTTTCAACAAAAGCTGAATCGAAATTCTTTACAAATCAAGGTTGGGAAGTTATAAATATGACAGCTTTCCCTGAAGCATATCTTGTTAAAGAAATGGATATGTGTCCACTAAACATTTCGTTAATAACTGACTATGATGCAGGTTTGGTTGGAGATGTACCTCCGGTATCTCACCAAGAAGTTATAAAAGTGTTCAACAGTAACTTGGATAATCTTAAAAAATTATTATTTACTATGATAGAAAATATTCCTGCGGAAAATAACAATTGTGAATGTGCAAAAACAAGCGCAAATGCACATGTGTAGATTTTAATAAGGAGAAAATATAATGCCTGATATATCAGAAATAGTAGGTTTATTATTTTACTTTTATAATTTGTTGATAATTATCAGAATATTCTTAACTTGGATACGCAGTATTGATTGGTATCAACAACCGTTTGCTTGGCTGGCATCGATTACGGATCCATTTTTGAATATATTTAGAGGAATAATTCCTCCAATAGGCGGTGTTTTGGATATTTCTCCGGTGTTGGCGATTATTTTGTTGCAAATTCTTCAAGCAATTGTTGTTGGTTCGTTGAACAGTTTAGGACTATGAGTATAAATGAAGCAATAAATAAAGCTATACAAATAGCACAATCAGGAAATTTTGACGAGGCCCGTGAAGAGTTTATGTCTTTGCTAAAGTCTTATCCTGAAAGCTACTTGGTTTTGTCGGCTGCCGGTCTTTTCTATGTTAATATAGGAGATTTTAATTCTGCAAGTTTATATCTTAATAAAGCTTGTGAAATTAAGGAAACTTTTGGAACCGTGTCAGCGTTGGGGTTTTGTGAATATGAAAAAAAAGAGTTCAAAAACTCTGCGGTTATTTTAGAACGAGCTTTGAGTTTGGGGGAAAATGTTGAAATTTATAATAAGTTGATTCTTAGCTTGTTGAAAATAAGAGCTTTTTCAAAAGCTTACGAATATGCTTTAAAAATGTATGAAAAATATCCGAAAAATAAATATTCGGTTATAAACCTGGTAAAATCCGGGATTCAAATAGGAAATCTTGTTGAATCAGAAAAAATTTGTGTTGAATTTTTAAAAGATAATTCTGAAATTTCTGAATTATGGATTCAACTGGGTTTTTTAAAAGAATTAATTTATTCCGATGATGTGCAAGCTTTGCAATGTTTTAAAGTCGCACTGGATTTAGGATGTTTTGAGGCAAATTATAATATTGCAGTTAGTTATCAAAAAATGAGAGATTTTTCAAAAGCCGAAGTTTATTATAAAAAAATGTTGGAATATTTTCCTCATGATGAGGATTCTATAGTTTCGTTGGGAATGTTGTATCTCTTACAAAAAAAATTCAATGAAGGTTATGAACTTTTTAGTAAAAGAACAAGTTTTGTTACTGAAAAGGCTAAAAATCTATGGACTAAAGGGCAGAAATTTTGTGATGATTTAGTAGTTTTATGTGAACAAGGTTTTGGGGATCATATTCAGTTTATAAGATATATTCCTTTGATAAGAAATCTTGTAAAAACTTTGCAAGTAGTTGTGCCGGAATGTTTGCTAAGACTTTTTCAAATGAATTATCCGGATATAGAGTTTATTACTTTTGATAAATTTGATAACAAAAAGCAAACTTTGAGGATAACAGATTTGGCCTATGCTTTGGATATGGATTTTGATAATATACCTTTTTCAGCTGGGTATTTAGCCTCAGATAAGGGTGATGTTGCCTCAGATAAGCTAAAAATAGGTTTGTGTTGGGAAGCCGGAAGTGCAGGCATCAGAACAATGATAAATCGTACAATGCATATTAATAATTTTGAGCCGATTTTTAATCTCGAAAATATCCAAACTTATTCTTTTCAGGTTAATGACAGCTTTGACGGATGTAACAATTTTCCAAAGATGATAAATCTTGCTAAAGATTTCAATGATTTTTCAGATACTGCAAAGGCTTTAAAAGCAATGGACTTGGTTGTTACGGTAGATACTTCGGTAGCTCATTTGGCAGGGGCTTTGGGGGTTAAAACATTTTTGTTGCTACCATATTCAAGTGATTGGAGATGGTTTGATGATACTAAAACAACTCCGTGGTACGACAGTGTAGAAATATTCAAACAACCGAATCCTTTGGATTGGCAAACTCCGATAAATCAAATTGTTGAAAAAATTAAAAATATATAATTTTTACATTGTATTTATGCTATCATGTTTGAGTATTAGTTTGAGGGATCCGCCTCTGGTGGGTAAATGGATTAAGCCTGTAGATGTCACTACTAGCCAAGGAATACATTTACCTCTAAAAGGATAGAAAGAGAAAAACATGGAAAAGAACAATGAAACTTTGAGCGTGCTAAGGCATTCATGCTCACACATCATGGCACAAGCTGTACAGAAACTATTCCCACAAGCAAAGTTAGCTATCGGGCCGGCTACTGACAGCGGATTTTATTACGATTTTGACTTAACTGATGGTTATGCTTTTACGCAAGAAGATTTAGTTAAAATTGAAGAAGAAATGAAAAACATTATTAAACAAAATCTTACTTTTGAAAAATATTTTGTTGAAGATGTTGATGCTAAAATTGCTGAATTTAAAGCAGAAGGCGAAATTTACAAAGCAGAATTATTGGAAGAACACAGAAACGACAATCCAACTCTTTATTTAACTAAAGATAAAGACGGAAATGTTTTATTCAACGACCTTTGTGCTGGTCCTCATATTCCAAACACTTCTTACATTAAAGGTAATGCAATTAAGCTTTTGAAAGTTGCAGGAGCTTACTGGCGTGGTAATGAAAACAACAAAATGCTTCAAAGAATTTATGCTACTGCTTATTGGAATAAAGAAGATTTGCAAGACTATTTAACTTTCTTAGAAGAAGCTGAAAAACGTGACCATAGAAAACTTGGTACACAATTAGACTTGTTCTCAACTCGTGAAGAAGTAGGTGGTGGCTTAGTTTTATGGCATCCAAACTTGGCTGTTGTAAGAGAAGAAATCGAGAACTATTGGAGAACAGAACACAGAAAACGTGGTTATGTAATTGTTAATACTCCGCAAATTGCTAAATCAAAATTATGGGAAATTTCTGGCCATATGGACCATTACAAAGAAAATATGTTCTTTGTTCAAAAAGATGAAGATTCTGATGAACAATTTGTAATCAAACCTATGAACTGTCCTTTCCATATTGCAATTTATCAAGCAAACAGATATTCATACCGTTCATTACCTTTAAGAATGGCTGAGTTAGGTACAGTTTACAGAAAAGAAAAATCAGGAGCTTTGGCAGGTCTTACTCGTGTTCAAGGCTTTACTCAAGACGATGCTCACGTATTCTGTACTCCGGAACAGTTAGTTAATGAAATCAATGAAATCATTAATTTTGTAGCGGATACAATGGCCATCTTTAAAATGGATTTCGAAGTTGAATTATCAACTCGTCCTGAAAGCTATGTTGGTGAATTGAAAAACTGGGAAATCGCAGAAGCAGGTCTTAAAGAAGCAATGGATAAACGTGGAATGGTTTATGAAATCAACGAAGGTGACGGCGCATTCTATGGTCCGAAAATTGACTTCAAAGTTAAAGATGCTTTGGGTAGAACTTGGCAATGTGCTACAATTCAGTTAGATTTCAACTTACCTGCAAGATTTGATATCAAATATCAAGATAAAGACGGTTCTATGAAGACTCCTATCATGCTTCACAGAGTTATATTCGGTTCAATGGAAAGATTCCATGGCATTTTGATTGAACACTATGCCGGTGCGTTCCCAACTTGGTTAGCACCGACTCAAGTTTCAATAGTTCCGATTTCTAATGATAAACACCTTGATTTTGCTGAAGAAGTTTACAAAAAAATGCGTGAAGCCGGTATCAGAGTAAACTTAGATGACAGATCAGAATCAATGAATTACAAAATAAGAGAATCTTTACAAGGTAAAAAAGTTCCTTATGTTTGTGTAATTGGTGATAAAGAAATCGAAGCAAATTCAGTAGCTGTTCGTAAACGTGGCGTAGGTCAAGTCGGAACGGTTAATGTTGATGAATTTATCGAATCTGTCTTGAAAGAAATCAAAGATAGAACGTAAGAGTCAAACTCAAGTATAAAACTAAAATAGCGGGTTGTATATTGCAACTCGCTATTTTTTATAATCCTAATCTTTTGACAAATTTTTGATTTTGTTTAGAAAGAGCATTGGAAGTTCTTGTTAGAATATATCCGAGAGTGCAAATGTCTGAATTTGTAAGGTTTCCTTCTCCATTAACTAAAAGCTCATATAAAATTTTACAAAGTTTATCTACATTAGATATTTCTATGCTGATTTTTTCAAGTTCTTTGAATAAGTAATCTTTTTCTTTTTTATTCATAGTAGCTCCTTTTTTAAATTATATTAAGAAATTTTTGATGTATGAATCAAAAATAAGACGTAAGCATCATGAATAATATCAATAGATGATGAATTTGTCAAGTAATTGTAAAAAAAGTATAATTTTTGTATGAAATTACAAGTTAAAGAACAAGTTAAAACATTGTTAGCGCAAGAAGATTTAAAACTAAAAGAACTTGCGGAGTTAATTACAAATAAAACCGGTCAAAAATGTAGTCCGGATTCATTGTCACATAAACTTCGCAGAGGGTCTATGACTTATAATGAAGTGCTAATGATTACAGAGCTTTTGGGGTATCGTATATCTTTTACAAAAGAAGATGTTTAAACTATATTTCTTCAATTTCCAATTCGTCAAGAACATCGTTTAACATATGAACTTTGCCTGTTTGATGTGATAAATGGCATTTTGCGATGTATAATTTTTTATTATCAACAGCTTCTCTTATAATTTTAGAATTATTCAACAAAAATTCTTCAACCCAGATTGTGTGATGCTTGGCGAGTTTGTCTTCTGATTCCAGAGAGTTTTTGTCAATATCAATTGCAGGGTAAACGCATTTTAATATAGTTTGAAAATGTTCTTTAAGCTCCGGATATGATTCTTGAGCGTATTCCATAACTCCGCAATTATCGTGACCTAAGAGCATTAATAAAGGAACATTAAGTTTTTTTACTGCATATTCAATACTTTCCATAACATTTGTTCCGACTGTAATTCCTGCTATTCTTACGACAAAAAGTTCTCCTATTCCGGCTTCAAAAATTAATTCCGGAACAACTCTTGAGTCGGAGCAACTAAGTACACAAGCATGTGGGTTTTGATATGTTGCCAAAGCCCTAAGGGTTTCAATAGTTATATTTTTGGCCTCATACTTGCCGTTAACAAATTGTTCGTTTCCTTTTAAAAGTCTAATCAGAACCTCTTTTGACTCTTTAGGTATATTCATTAAACTCTCCTAAATATTAGTAAAATCTTTTAGCGCATCATTTTTTCTAAACCAAGTTAATTGTCGTTTTGCGTAATTCCTTGAATGTTGTTTTAGTTTGTCCAAAGCTTCTTCTAAAGTGCATTCTCCGTCTAAATAAGTTAAAATCTCTTTATATCCGATAGTGCAAACAAAGTTTTTAATCCTACCGTGTTTTTTTAATAAATTTTGAGTTTCCTCGACAATTCCTTGTTCAACCATCAAATCAACACGTTTGTTAATTCTATTGTATAAAACTTCTCTTGATTCGATTTTTGGCATCATCCATTCTACATCAAATTCCGGTTCTTTTTCAACAGAAGCTTCGGAGAAAGGCTTACCTAAAGTTTTAGTCACTTCCAATGCTCTTACAATTCTGCGCTTGTTTGCGTTTTTAACTTTTTCATACCCTTTAAGGTCGAGGCTTTTGAGTTCTTCTAATAAATCTTCTTTTTCTCTTAAATCTAATTTCGCTCTTAATTCGGGATTTGCTTCAACTCGGGGTAAATCGTATGTTTCTAAAAGAACTCTAAAATACAAACCGGTTCCGCCTGCAATTATTGGCATTTTCCCACGTTGTATAATTTCAAAAATTTTATCCCTTGCATCGTCGTAGAAATCTGCAACAGAATAGTCATATTCCGGTTCAATAATATCAATTAGGTGATGAGGAACTCCGTCTTGTTCTTCAACCGTAGGCTTAGCAGTTGCAATATCAAAACCTTTATAAACATAGCGAGAATCTGCAGAGATAACTTCACCATCAATTTGTTTTGCTAAATCAATGGCTAATTGAGTTTTACCGCTCGCTGTCGGTCCTACAATTGCTATAACTTTAGGTTTCATACCTTGATTATATCATAGTCTTACCGGCTTATTTTAAATTCTTTTTTATTATCCGATTAACTAATAGAAAAAATTTGTTGTTAGTAAGAATATTTAGATATGAAAAAATTCTTATGTATTTTAATTTTGTTTTCTATGTGTATGCCGGTGTTGGCAGAAGTTTGTAATTGTGAAGAAAAAACAATTGCGGTTGAACATATGTTTTGCGAAAAAGGGGCTCTTTCCAATAAAGTTTTAATAACAAATTTGAGAAATATTATTTGCAAAGGAAATGTGTTCAGGGTCGAATTTACTTGCAATTTGCATTCTGAAAAAGCAAAAGCAGGAGAAACCGTAAATTTTAGCGTACCGGAAGCAATATATACTCAAGAAGGAACTTTGTTAATTCCGGCGTGTTCGAAAGTGGTAGGAAAGATTATAAAGATACAAAAACCACGAATTTTTAATAAAAATGCCCGTGTTTATATTAAATTTGAATGTTTGCTATTACCTGATGGGTCTGCAATTGTGATGAATGCCAGACCTAATACGGAAAACGGAGAGCTAAAAGAAGGTCCTTGGATGACTGCCGGAAAAATAACCGCATCTACTTTGGGGCTTGGTATTATAGGAGCGGGTACCGGTGTGGGGTTCTCTTTTATTCCTAACCCTGCTAAGATTGGAACCGGTTTAGCTATAGGGATTCCCATCGGAACTTCTTTAGGTCTGATTACCGGACTTATTACTCCGGGGTTAAATTATCACGCAAAATGCGGTGAGAGTATAAAAGTAATACTTTGCGACAATCTTGCCATTCAAAAATTCTGTGAATAAAAAGATGAATAAGCTTGTTTTATTTTTTTGAGTTTGGTACTTTCTTGTACCGACAAGAAAGTACCGCAAAGAAGCTCTCGCGCTGAAGCTCCGTTCACTAATTAACTGTAACGCTCAACCAGAGCCGGTGAACTCGCTCCGCTCAGACAGCACCGGCTTTGAAGATGTTTCGCTAACATTAATTGTTCACTACGCTAGGCGCGATTAAAGTATAAAAAAATCCGTGCCTATTGGAGTGAGTAATCAATGTTAGCGAGACAGT
>JAFQNY010000063.1 GCA_017395765.1 bacterium | reverse complement strand
GAGATTTGATCCTATTAAGGATGTCGTAACTATTTCTCATTTACAAGTTAATCCAACTTGTATTTCAGAAAACTACGGAACATTAAAAGAAAATTGTTTAAGAAGAATTGATAAATTTTTAAATCCAAAATTTTACAGAAAAGAACCTAAAAAGTATAAAAACTTAGGAACAGCTTTATTAACTGCAATTAAAGAAATAATTCCTAATGATGTTATTGAAGTCGTAAGTCTTAAAAAAGCTTTACGTTTTTACTTGAAAAATGAGTTTAAGATTACCAATTTAAAAACCCTTACTTTAAAGTGGAGGAGGAAAGCTTAGTTTACTGTTTTAATTGCTCCCCAAGCTCTGATAACACCTTTTTCGTAGCGAATTAAATAATATCCGCCATCTTTGATATAATCTATGCTTGCATCCATATGAACGTATTCTCTGTCAGGAAGTGTTGCTCCTGTTTTAGCATATTTTGTTTCTATGATTTTTTTACGTTTTTCTTCTCTTTTTTTCTTTCGCTCTTTTTTCTTAAGTTGTTTCTTTTCAGCTTCTGTCAAATCATTCCTATACTTTTTTAGTTCGGCTTGATTTTCAGCCAGTTTAAATACAGGTATAACAGCAATTAAATTTTTAGATTCAATTAAATATAAAAATTCTTTATCATCAGAGAGTGCAAGTTGATAGTGTCCCGGTTTAATAAAATTGCCGTTATAATCCGGTATATAATCAATTATTGTTAAAACCGGTTGTTCATCTGTAGGTATGGAGTATCTGTATATAGATTTTTCATAATTTGTAACTCCTGATGGTGTAGCAGGATATGGAGCGCAAGGCGCTAAATAATCGATATCTCTTAAAGCCGGTGTGACTATTCCATCAAGCATTTATACATCTCATTAATTTTTTAATACCAGAATCAATGTCTTTAAATCTTTTATCTATAAGCTTTGTGGATGCAACAAATATTATAGAAATATGTTTTGTATCGAAACCTGTTTTGCGGTCTTTGATATATAAGCGTAAGCTTTCTCTCATCAATCGTTTTATTCTGTTTCTGACAACGGCTCTTTTGTGTATTTTCTTACTTACAACAAAACCAAACTTTGTAGGAATATCATTACTTTTTTCTTTCCCGCAAAACATTGTTATTCCGTCTTTATGAAAAGAATTTTTTACTTTGTAAGTAGCGTTAAAAGCAACTCTTTTTTTTAATCTGTATTTTTTAGGTAACATAAGTAAATATTAACCTAACTCTTATTGTTTGTAAATTAATTTTTATACATCATCAATAATGCATTTTATAATTTTATAAATCTTTTCAAGTAATTTTGTATTATTTTGTGTGGCATTTATCATTTTGTCAATCTCTCTAATTAGTTCGTGGTTAGATTTTATGTGATTATTTGCAAAAAGCTCTTCTGTTGAAATATTTAATGAATCTAATATTTTTTCTAGGGTTTCAGCCTTGACAAAAGATACTCCAAGCTCAATATTACTTAAACTCCTTGGCGAGATATCAACCATTTCAGCTAGAGTTTCTTGTGTTAAATTGCGTTGTTTTCTGACTCTTTTTATTTTTTCGCCTAATTCTTTTTTTAAATTCATATAGTTCCTTGGAAGTAAAACTTCGTTTAATTAGTAAAATTCAATCTGTTAAATCATAATATATTAAGTTTTGTAAAGTCGGAACGTATTGTCAATTCTGCATTTGAATAAAATATGAAGTATTGCATTGAATTTTTGAGCAATTTTTGAACCCAAAATGTTTTTATATAGATACAAGACACGGGAAATTTGCAAATTAAACGGGGAAAAACAAAACTCAGACGAGGATATTAAAAGAAGTATCAGAAGAAACTTCAAAAACAAAACAAGGGAAATTTTAGTAATACACATTAAAGGAAAAGGAGAAACATTATGGTAAACATTTCAGCATTAACAAAACTTGTAGGCAGTCAAGCTAGAGTAACAGTAGGTAAAAAACAATTTTTAACAGCCTTAGATGATGCACAACCAAAAGTAAAAGAAGCAATTAGCGAACTTTTAAGCAAAATGAAAGACCCTAAAATTGATATTGCTTATAAAGCTTCAGAAAGAGGCTATACTGTTGCAGCGACAACTTTTAGAGATGGTAAAAAGGTTATAGGCAACGGAGCTTTATCATTAACGGATGCTGGCACAGAACATGCTGTAGTTAAAATGAGATTGAATATTGGTAAAAACGGAGAAGTTTACAGATACAGTGGTTATAATAATATGGCATATTCTCCTAAAATTGAAGATATCGATATAACTACAAGCTTTAAAGATGGTATTTACAAACAAACAAATAAAAATGGCAACTATGGATTTCAGCACCAAGAAGTAAATATCCCTAAAGCGGTAG
>JAFQNY010000062.1 GCA_017395765.1 bacterium | reverse complement strand
TACTTTATCAAAAATGATTTTTTTATTTACTATTGGCTTTGGAGAATTATTTAAATTAATTGATGGCAATTCTAATAAAGGCGTTCTTTTTTTATTTATAATTTCTTGCGAATATTTTTCTTTTAATTGCCGCATAAATGTTTTTTCAGAAGGTATATATTCGTTAGGGTGTCGGCTTCTGATTATTTCCCAAGTAACTCTTACCGAGTATTTTTTTGGAGATAAATATAAATTTTCAAATTCTTCTATTAATTCAGGGTATATTTCAGTTTTACTTTTTGAGAATTTTTTATAATTAAATTGAAGTCCTCTTATGCCTTTTTGAATATAAAATTTTTTCCATCGAAGATATGTAGAATATCCCATCGCATATTCAGGATTTTTTTCTCCAAGTTCTTTGAGTTTAGTGTTTAACTCTTTACCTACAAGACCATTTAATGCTTTAAATAAGGTTAAACATTTTGTCATGTGTTTTTTATCTGAATCAGAAGCCTGATTAAATACTTTTTGTTCTTCAATATCTGAAAACTTACATTGCATTTTACTAAAATTTAGTCTGTTAATTTTATCACTAAACACATCTTGAATATCCGCAGATAAAGTGTTTTTATCAAATGAGCTTTTATGAATTAAAAAGAATTTGAGACAACCTCTTAATTCACATTTACTGATATATTCACCTCTTTTACACTTTCTCCGCACATTTTCCATTGATAGACCAGTCATCTCTGAAACTTGCGTTATGGTAAACCATTCATCAGGTGCATCTTCTACTGAATTAACAACTTTTAATTCCGGCAAATCTTTTTCAATCACAGGAATATATGCGTATTGTGAATTTGATATTTTCTTGATAAAGTTTTCTTCTTCTAAATCTTGCAATATTGCTCGCATTTTATTCTCATTAATTTCAGCAATACTTGTTATTTCATCAAGAGTAAATTTTTGAAGTTGTTTACATAGTTTCCTTATCTTCTGAATCATTATTTAAGACCTCCTTTATTAATATTTCGTCTATTGAATTCAGCCCATTTGCGTGAGCCAAATTTTCCGCTTTATTGATTATTTTTACTATTTGTCTAAATCGATTTGCATTTGAATAAATGTATTTTATGGCACATTCTGTCATTTCTATTTCTGACAATTCTTTAACAATTGAAGTTATATCTTTTTGAGAAAATGGTTTGAATTCTACAATTTCAGTTAACCTATCATATAAATGCGGATATCTTTTCAGTCGAGAATTTGCGTTTGTCATTCCAACTAAAATAACAGGGACATTCGTTTTATCGTGAATGTCCCTTAAAGTTTCAACAGCCCTTGAATCAATAGTTAAATAATCAATTTCATCAACGATTAAAATTTGCGGATTAGTTATAAAGTTTCTGACAATAATTTTAAATGAATCTGCCAATCTTCCACATCGAACTTCACCCATTTCATCTAATATCTCGTTTAATAACCATCGTGCTGACATTAATTGAGTACATCGAACAAGCAATGCATCATTTTTATATGCCCACCAATTTATTGCTTGTGTTTTACCAAGACCGGGCTCTCCATAAACAAGTCCCATACCGGGAACACCTTCCGCACGATTTTGTAGGTTGTTCATCATTGTTATAAACCGTTTTACATTATTTGTTTTTACGAATACTTTTTTCATTTTTTATTCTCCCTTTTTATGTCGCACTCTTTTAGGTAGACTCTATTCATCAAATCTTCGCCCTAAATAGTCGTTGTATGGATCTGCTATATTGTATAAGTCGTCAATAAGTCCAAGTACAAAAATTACTTTTGCATATATACCGATTGATACTGTTAGATCACCTTTTTCTACTTTTGTTAAAGTTACATGAGTTATTCCTGCACGTTCTTCTATTAGTGACATTTGGAGGCTACGTTTTATTTGAGCTACACTTAAATTTAATCCTATATTTGTTAATGCATTTTTTACAGGTATTGGTATTATTGATGTTTTTTTCATTTGTCTCCTTTAACTTTATTATGGTGTATCTAACATTAAATAAGGTTTACTATAATGTACTTTATTTATATATTTCTTGGTATTCATCCGACTTTATATAATCAGCAAGCCAATTTCTATCTTCAGGATTTAAACAACCATTTTGCATATGCCACTCATATCTCTCAAAGTTGCTTTTAAATAATGGTCTTGCAACTATTGAAGTTTTAACCTTTGGCTTGAATTTCTGTTCTTTTTGTTGCTCCGGCTGAATTGTTATCTCTTTTATAGGTTCGATTTTTTGAAATTTCATATTGTCCAACAATTCTTTTTCAATAAAATCTATATCTTCAATATTAAAATGTTCCCGAACGGCTTTTATGGTCTTCTTTCTTAATTTGTGCTGTTTTTCTATTTTTTGCTTGTAATCCTCAATATCATTAATATCGCCCATTTGATGCGCAAGCGGATGAGTTTCCGTTACACGATATGCTTTACAAATAAATTCCCCTTTGAGGGTATAAACTTTAATATATGAAAGGTCGAATAAGCTATATTTGATAACTGTTTTTTCTCTGACTCCATATAGTGCTTCGTCAAAATAATCTGCTTTTAAGAACCTTATTCCGTTTCTCCCGATTAATTTCATTTCCTGCGCCATCATTAAATCATCAAGCATATTTTCATCAATATCTTGTTTTTCGACTTCATCTAAAACTTCTTTTATTGTTTTAGTTTTATCATTTGGACAAGGTTTTGAATGATACATCTCAAGCCATTTATCTATCATCATCCGAGTCTGTTCTATTGTTGGAGTAAAGCCATATTTTTCGTGGATTTGTTTGTGTAATTTTTCATTCCTCATTAAGTGTGCCGGCTTATTTTCTATTGATGTACCGATATAACTTGGAACTAATTTCTCAAATTCTTCCTGAAATTCTAAAAAGAAACGCTCGATAACTTTAGCACGAGCGTTATAGGGAGTGGCATAAACGGGCTCTATTCCAAGCCTTTTGTAAACTCCTGTAAAACCAAGTTCCTCAAACTTTTTATCTCCGTTAAAGAACTTACTTTTAAAAGCTCTGCCGTTATCCTGATAAACAAATTGCGGAATGTGATCCAAGTTTAATATTGCGTTCCTTAAAGCTGATGCAATGTTTTGTGTACATTCCTCAAGCATAATGTCATATCCGACAAGAGCTTCGGACTTCCAATCTAAGAAACCAAGTAATGTCGCTCGACAGGGTTTTCCTGTAAACGGATTTATTACTTGGAAGTTGAGGTCATGACCGTCGGCAATTAAAACTTGTGCCGGCTTTAACAGTTTTGCGTTTCTTACTATATATGGCGCAACTTTATCTTTGAGTGCTTTTTCTCCATGTCGGGCGAGTGTCCATTTGTCAAAGTTATTATCTCTGAACCATTCTGCGTATCTTCTGAATGTTACATCTTTGGGAAGAATTTCATAACCACGTTCTTTTAATATATGTTTTGTTAATGTTATGGACTTTCCGATTGAAAAAGCACTTGGAGATAATAATATCTGTATAAATATTTTAATCTGTTCTTCATTTAGGGTTGTTCGGTATTCTTTTCGAGTAGAATATTTATATTGCCCCACTAAACAAGTCCAATCGCCGTTGTAACCTAATAATTTGCGCCACCTATAAAGTGATCCGACAGATATTTTACCTGTTATATTATATAGTTCAGGATACAGAGTTCCTGTATTATATAATGTTATAAATTGTTGATCTGCTCTTTTATTTTTATAAATCGGATCTAATTTATTTTTCTTTTTATTAGATTTAAAATTGTTTCTAAAACCAAGCCAATTATTAATTATGTCATATTTTGCAAGTGCTTGCTTTTTCTGCTCTTCAGATATTATTTTTTCTTGTTTTACTTTTAAATTATTTAATTCAATAATCTCGTTGCCATCTGATTTAAAATCATTGTAATATTCCTGAATATATTTAATTTGTAATTCTTCTTCAAGACTGCTTAATTTAATTTTATATGATTTTCCGCCACGAGTATTTTCTGTTCGGTATTCATATTTATTAATTGATATCCTGACGGCTCTTTTTGTAACACCTTTTAATTTTGCTAATGTTTCAACATCAATCCAAGTATTTTCGGTCTGTATGTTATTTAAAATGCTGTTTTCCATAGAATTCTCCTTTGAGCTATCCGATGTTAGACTGAATGTTCTCAAATTGGAACTCATTTAGAGGGAAATGTATTGTTTTGTGTCTGAATTTATCTAAAATTTAAGAGGTTTCAATTACATATTTTTTGAATTTTCGATTACCTGCGCATTAATTTTTGTATTCTATAACTTGAATGTTGAAAATTACCCCAAAATCTCTCGCAAATTCTTCCCTGTTAAGGGTTTCAGTTTAGTCTGATGTAAATGACAGAAAGTATTGAAATTTTATAAAAGGTAATTGAAATGAGAGGGAAGTCGTTTCCCACTAAAATCGGGAAATTTATCGTCTTTATTGTTTTGTAAATAGTTCCGGCTTTTGTGGGAAGTAATTAAAAAAGGTAATTGAAATGTCCGATTTCAATCAATGCCTAAAACCCCGATAAAATCAATATTAAACGGCAATTAAAAAGGATTTAAAACGGATTTTCAGGTAATCGAAAGTGGACATTTCGGACTTTCAATTACTTATTTTCAATTTTGAGGGAAGTGCCTCAAACCTAAACACAACGGGGGTGTTCATGAAAACCGTTCAATAACCTATTTTCAATTTGTCCTGTTTAGTTATACATACTTTTGAAAATCAACAGGAAAACTATCTACTTCAAACTCATTAAAAACTTCTTTTAATCTTGATGTAATTGTCTTTTCTGTTTCTGTTATCATCTAAAACTTCCCCAAGTTTTCTCATCAAATATGCGTGATGAACCTTTTTTATCTGTGACTACCATTTGAACAGGTGTTATTGGTTCTTTATCTGGATGCTCTGAAGGTAAATCAAGTATCATTTCACCTTTTTTTAAATTGGTTAAAATTTTATTTGCTTCATTGTAGTTATTAACAATATGCTCAGGTAGTTTTCTTGGTCTGCGTGTATAAAGTCTATATGCAGCAATATCAGTTGATAAATTTTCAATGATTTTAGGTGTCATCTTTAATGGAAGTGCATATTTGTTACGCAAATAAGAATTAATGAATTCATCGGCATACTCGATTGAACTTGCAATAATCTCAAGATTAATTTCTTCTGCTGGATACTTATCATTTGTTAAATTGATAAGTTCTTCTTCAGCGATGATGTTCTTTAAGTTTTCAAGTGTCGAGTATGC
>JAFQNY010000061.1 GCA_017395765.1 bacterium | reverse complement strand
GATGTCTTCCCGGAGGTCCTCCGTGAGGTCCGCCATGAGGTGCTGCAAAAGCAGGTGTTGTCATTGATAATAGAGCAATTAATCCTAAAACTGAAAGAACTTTTTTCATACTTAGCCTCCGTTTCTCATGATAGTAACGAGATTTGGCTAAGTTTTGTTCATTTTAATTTTAAAATCAGAACATTAATCTGAATAATAAGAATCTTTTATTAAGTTTTTCAGAGAATTTTTTAAGATTTTCCACTGTTACTGTTGTATCTTCAACGATTTGTTTAAGATTTTCTTTATCGCCTTTTCCGTTAACTGTTTCAAGAGCTTTGGAAACCTCGCACATTGTAATATTAAGATTGTCAACAGAATCCAAGAATTTTTTCTTCAAATCCTCATCTTTTGTCATTTTGTTAACAGCAACGGAAATATCGTTTAGGTTGCTCATCATACTGTTTAAATCTTCCCCGAATTCTTTTGCGTCAACTGCACCGATAATCGGGGTTAAATTTTTTGAAAGATTTGCAATTGCATCTGCAGTTTGGTATAAAGTCGGTTTGAAGTTTTCATCAGCAACTATACCGTTAATATTAGTAGCAAGCTTGTTGAAGTTGTTTGTAGCATCTGTCATCATCCATAACATTGCATCAATGTCGTTTTTAGATGTTTCAATAAGTTGTTCTGCTTTTTCCAGAGTAGTAGTAGCTTGAGCGGTAAGTTCTTTAAAGTTTGAAACGGATTTAGTCAAATCAGCTATCATTTTATCGTTTAATAACTCGTTAACCACACGGTTTGTTTCAGTTAAAGATTCTGCCGCTTTATATTGTAAATCTAAGAAATCCGCAATTCTCATCGGTTCTATTACAGTGTATGGAGAAACTTGGTTTGGATAAGGCAATGGAGCATTATCCAAAGGTTCAATTCTTAATTTTTTTATACCGTTAATAGTAACAACTTTACCTCTCATAAATTCCGGTAAAATAAGTCCGGGTAGGTTTATAAAATAATCAACTTTATATGCGTAATCAGTTTTGATAGAATCTCTAACTGATTCCGGAACTATTTTTGAAGACATAATTTGTGATTTTTTTACTTTTCCGACATCAAAATATTTTTCATCCAATTTGATTTCAACATCAGAATCAGTTGATAACATTTGTTTATTAATAACAGGAATATAAACAGAGCGAATTTTTGGAGGCGTAATTTCTAAAAACTGTTCGCCGATTAAGCCTGATTGTTGAATTGATAACATTGAAGCTTTCGGAATTGAAATATTCGGCTCTGTAATAACAAATTTTAGTTTAACATAGCTTGATTCATCTTTTACGACAGGAGTTATTTCTTCAACTTGACCGACTCTAAGCCCCATCATTTGTACTCCGGAGCCCGGACGCATTCCGTTAACGTCTTTAAATTGAACTTCAATTCTTTCAGCCGAAGAAAAAGAACGACCTTTTACCCACAGAATTGTGAATAGAAAGATGGCTAATGCTATTATCGTTAAAACACCTACTTTAAAAGATGATGAAAGTTTCATTTATATCTAACCTCTCGTTAATCTAATTCATTTTCATAGGACCTTCTATAGTCGCATTTACAAACTGGCGAGTATAATCAGTCCTTTGCTCGCAGAGTTCATCAGGTGAACCTTCGAATACCGCATGACCATTATACAACATCAAGACTGAATCTGCAGTCCTACGAATTGTTGACATTTGGTGAGTAACCACAATTGAAGCTGCATTTGTTTCGTTTTTAAGTCTTACAATATAATCTTCAATTAATGTTGAAGAAATCGGGTCCAAACCCGCTGTCGGCTCATCGTATAATATAATTTTAGGTTCGGTAACAATTGCACGAGCGAAACTGACACGTTTTTGCATCCCTCCTGAAAGTTCTGAAGGGAATTTGTTTTCGATTCCTGATAAACCGACAAGCTCAAGTTTTTCTGCTACGA
Organism: bacterium; assembly: GCA_017395765.1. Taxonomy (GTDB): domain Bacteria; phylum Cyanobacteriota; class Vampirovibrionia; order Gastranaerophilales; family Gastranaerophilaceae; genus CAG-196. The sequence goes on along the minus strand of JAFQNY010000061.1, from coordinate 15,315 downwards.
TTTTTTCTAATTCCTTGCGGGTATATTTACCTCTTAAATCTCTTCTTTCCTGCAAAGCAAAAGATATATTATCAAATACGTTAAGCGAATCAAAAAGGGCCGAATATTGAAATACCATTGCAACATCGCCACCGGTTGTAATGATTTCGCCGGAATCTTTTTCCAATAATCCGCTTATGAGCTTTAAAACAGTACTTTTACCGGAACCGCTGAACCCGACGATTGAAAGAATTTTTCCGTCATCAACCTTGAACGAAATATTATCTAAAATGGTTTTGTTATCAAAAGTTTTTGTTAAATTTTTTACTTCAATACCCACTTTGTTTACCTCTATATTATTTACTTAGTAGAAGAATGCCGCCGCAAAAATCAAATCAATGATAACTATTGCTACGAAAGACCATACAACAGCTTTTGTAGTTGCAATACCTACGCCTTTTGCGCCATCTTTGGCCAACATCCCGCAAGAGCAACTGATTAGTGAAATTGCAAATCCGAAACTGATAGCTTTCAAAACGCAAACATTTAAATCTTTCATACATAATCCGAACCATACTGAATCGAAATAAGCTTTGTAAGACAATTCAGATGTAATGTTTGCTGCTAAAGCCCCGCCAAGTATTCCGAAAGTCGAAGCTAAGATTACTACAAAAGGCATCATAATTGTACCGGCAATAATTCTTGGTGTAAAAAGATGTTGAATAGGATTAACTTTCAACACTTTTATAGCGTCAATTTGTTCGGTAACTTTCATTGTTGCGATTTCGGAAGCCAGTGATGAGCCAATCATTGAGATTATAGCGAATCCGGCCATAATAGCACCTTCTTCTCTGATGGTAAGAATAGCCATAAGCATTCCGACAAAGTTTCCGCCACCTTGTTTAACCATTTCTCCTGCAACTTGCATAGAAATAATTATTGACGTCATTCCTACTATAGATAAGGTTATAGGTAGTGATGAAACCCCAAATCTTGAACTCTGTTCAATAATTTCTTTAAAAGATGTGTTGAAGTTTTTTAACCCCTTAAGGAATTCCAGTCCGTAAACCATTATTGTGCCTAAAGTAGAAACAAAGTCTTTAATTTGCTCCCAAATAAGCTGAAAAAATTTGTATGTATAAGTATCTTGATATTCAACTCTCATCACAAGAATTATAACAAAAACTTGAAAAGAGGTGAATATTAAATTTTATTGAAATGTTAAGTAATATTTCTAAATGTAACAAAAATGGTAAAATCTTTACATAAGCCTCAAAATCAATCATCACCCAGTATGGAGTAGAATGGGATAAGGTTTTTGCACCTTTTTGCATTAAAGTTTTTTGAAATATTGCCGATATACCTATTAAATTGTTTCACGGAAAGGATAACCAAAGTGGTTAAAGGTGTTTTTAATCAAAATAATCAACAACATTTCACTGTTGAAATGAAAAGAGAGGATGTAAAATCTTTTTCTGACATTATGGTGTTCAATTCTATAGATAAAAATTATGACGGTGTGCTTCAAGAGGCGGAAGTAAGAGAATATGACGCACAACAAGCAAAATTAAATAAGGGGTTTGAAATTGCTCCTGAAAAGCAAAAGACTTTGAGTCAGATAATAAAAGCGGATAAAGAAGCAAAAAAAGCATTTTTGGATCAATTAGAAGATGATGGTTGGGCAGCTGATGTCGCAGACGGTATTAGTATTTTATGGAATTCTAAAAACAGAGCAAGTAAGGTTAGAGAAGATTTTGATGAGAGTAAATCTGTTATCAATAAATTGGTGGAAGCTGCAAAGGTAAGTGACGCAGAATTTTTAAAAGCTTTTAAAAATGCATATGGTGTAGATTATAATCAAGAACTAATTGATGAGTATTTTAAAAATCCGACAAAAGAAACTTTTGAAAAGGCTTTTGGTACTGTTCAGAAAGACATGACTACAAGGGTTAAAAAATATAACCAGTCCCAAGAAACCGGTGAAAAAGTTGTTAAAACCGGAGCTAAAATGGCAGCCGGCGCTGCTGTAGCCGTAGTAACCGGTGGCGCAAGTCTAGCTGCAACTGCTGCAACAACTGCAGTAGCCAGCGGTGCAAGTCTTGCTGCGACCGCAGCAGCTGCTGTAGCAGCTGGTGGTACAAGCCTTGCTGCAACAGCAGTAGGAACGGCAGCAGCATCTATTGTAATTGATGAAACAGATAGATTAAAAGTAACTGAATTGTTAACAGAAGGTGATGTTGAATTCAGAGAAGGCACTAACCATAAACAAATTCTCACAGAAGGCGCAGTTACCGGAATTTCTGTTTATGCCGCTGGTAAGTTGGCGCAGGGCGTAAAAATGATAGTGCCAGCTAATGTATCTATTAATTCAGTTGGAGAAGTGATTGAAGTTGCCTTAACCAAAGGTCAAAAAGTTGCAAGAACTGCTTTAACAATGGTGGGTAATGTTGTTATAGGTGCCGGAGAAGAATATATTACAACCGGAGATGTTACGCTTTCAGGAACAGTGCAAAATGCTGCATTGAGTGGATTAGGTTCTGCTGTTGAATATGGTTTTTTCAAAGACGGTGTCAAATTGATTAAAGGTAAGCTGGGTTTTGCTGCAAAAAATGCTGACGAAGTGTTGGAGAACTTGTCAAGTTCTAATGTTGTTAAAAACGATGTAGGAATAGAAATTAATACCAAGAAAAAACGCTATACAATTGGTGATGAAACCCCAACAACTCAAGCTCCGAAAGCAAACGATGCAGGAATAGAAGTTGTAAACGTGAAGAAAAAACGCTATACAATTGGTGATGAAACACCAACAACTCAAGCTCCGAAAGCAAACGATGCAGGAATAGAAGTTGTAAACGTGAAGAAAAAACGCTATACAATTGGTGATGAAACCCCAACAACTCAAGCCCCGAAAGCAAATGATGCAGGAATAGAAATTAATACCAAGAAAAAACCGGTATTCGGGCTTGTTGATGAAAATCCTGTTGCGAAATCGCAAGTAAAACCTCAAGCAGAAGTTGCTCCGGATGTTCATACTTCTTCTGCATCTTTTGATGCACGAGTAAGAGGAAATGCTGAAACTCCTGTCAAACCTGCTAAAAAGCAGATTCTAATTGAATCGCCTCGAAGTAAAATGAGTAAGGAGAAACCTGTTTCTGCCCGAAAACCTGTTGAACCTGTTTCAGCTGAATTGCCAAAAAGTAATCCTCAACCAGTACCGGTAGAAAAAATGAATATTAAAGAAGTCTATGGTGAAATGGATAAACTTTATGCTCAAATGTCGTCTATGCGTAGTGGGGTTGAAGTTGATTTAGATAATCAAATACATGCTGCTCAATCTCAATTGGAGGGTTTAGAAGCTAGCAAACCATCTTCTTTGGAATCAAGCATAGAATATCAGAATTCGCGCAATGATTTTAATCGTTTTCACAATGAAGCAATAAATATTAGAAAAAATTTGACATTACTGGAAACTCAACAAGGACAAGTTGAAAATGCGCTTTCTAGATATAGTTCTTTGTTAAGTGACTTAGAAGAGAGTTTAGATCAGTGCAAAGCTATACATGGTGTACCTGATAACACAATAGGGGAATTATATAATCATACTCCTAAACCTCGTAAAAGAGTCGTCACGTCTAAACCTAAGGATGATGTAATGGAAATCGTAATGCCGGACAACCTGTCTGCCTCTTATATTAGAGATGACATAGCGGATTTATACAATAGATTTCAGGTACCTTCCCTCAAAGGCAAAGAAAATGTTTTAATTGAGATAAGAGCTAAGTTGGGAATGTTGGAAGAAGAACTTAATAATGTAAATAGACAAATTTCTAATCAAGAACAAAATTTAAGTTTAGCTAACGCTCAATCAGATATAGCTATAGGCAAAGCATCTTCTTTAGAAGATGAATATAATTCTTTGCTTAAAGATTTTAATGCGAAAAAACAAAGTATAGAACAATCCATTAAGGATTTGAAACGAGCTAAAACTCAAGCTGTCAATAATGTTTTAGACACTCCTGCGTATAGAGGTTTAAAAAATTTTTGGAAGCAACTGCAGGGTAGAGCTCGAGAATTAAGCTAATTAAAAATCTACCCAAATATCCGAGATTTTATTTTTTGTTCATGTTAAACTCTTAGAAGGAGTTTCGTTAACATTTTATAAAAAAGAGGGTTAGATGGAAGATTCATTATTAAAGCTTAAGAATACAAACTCAAAAACAGCGTTTAATTACGGTTATCTTTTGGGGAAAATGTTCCCTTATATAAAAAAGGTTTTAGGAAGAGCTGTTATTTTATTTTTATTAGCAATTCCGTTAGGTTTATTGGATGGGGTTGTCGCGTTTGCGCTTAGACCTTATATGGATTTTGTAGTTAACGGAAATGAGACTCAAGTATATGAGTTTCAGGGGCATACAATATATTTACAAGCGTTTTTTATCAAATTTATACCTTATGCAATTGTTTGCTTTGCGCTTATTCAAGGTTTGTTGAAATATTTATGCAACTACTTGTCTGATTGGACAGGTAATACAATGTCAAATGCTTTGAAAATGGATTTGTTTAAAAAACTTACTGCAATGGATACAAAATTTTATGATTTGAATTCTTCAGGTATTGTTTTGAGCAGGTTTTTATCAGATCCGGATCAAGCATCAAAAAAACTTATTGAAACTCTAAAAACATTTATTTTATCAGCATTTGAATTAGTTGCACTCGTAGTTGTGCTTTTAGTGAACTCTTGGAAGTTAGCGGTGATTGGTGTTGGTGTAATGGCATTGGCGATTACTCCTGTTACAATAATCAGAAAAAAAATTAAGAGTGTTTCTAATGCGACAATGGTTGTTGGCGGAAATATGACAACTAATTTTAATGAAACTTTTGCCGGAAATAAAATCATTACGGCTTATAACCTTCAAGATAATCAAAATAATAAATTCGCCAAACAAATTAAACAACAGTTTAATCTTACAATATCTTTAACAAAAAGAGTCGGATGGATGTCTCCGATTATGTATTTTGTTTGCTCTATCGGTATTGCAATAGTTATGAATTACGGTAACAGTTTAATCCTTTCAGGAGAAATGACTGCCGGTAGTTTTGCATCTTTTGTAACATCTTTGTTATTATTATACAAACCGACCAAAACTCTGGGGTTAACATTAACAAATATTCAAGGAACTTTTGTTGCAATGTCAAGGGTTTTTGAGTTATTTGATTTGATGCCGGAAATCAAAAACAGAAAAGATGCTATTGAATTAAAATCAGTAGGAAAAATAGAGTTTAATAATGTTAATTTTGAATACGAAAAAGGAATTCCTGTATTAAAGAATTTCAATTTGGATGTTATGCCAAATGAAACCATTGCTCTTGTCGGAAATTCCGGTGGCGGAAAATCTACGGTTGTGAATCTTATTCCAAGGTTTTATGATGTAGTTTCAGGTTCTATAAAAATTAACGGTATTGATATTAGAGATTATGATATCAGAAGTCTTAGAAACTCAATTTCGTTTGTTTTTCAAGATAATTATTTGTTCTCAGGTACAATCAGAGAAAATATTTTAATGGGAAAACCTAATGCAACGGAAGATGAAGTAAAAAATGCTATAAGACTGGCTCATTTGGAAGACTTTTTAGGTACACTTCCGGACGGAATTGATACCGTGGTTGGAGAAAGAGGGGCATCACTTTCCGGTGGTCAAAGACAAAGAGTTGCAATTGCAAGAGCTTTGATTAAAAATGCACCGATTGTTATTTTAGATGAAGCTACTTCTGCTTTAGATAATGAATCTGAGGCAATTGTACAAAAAGCTTTGGATAACTTGATACAAAACAGAACAGTATTTGTTATTGCTCACAGATTATCAACAATCCATAATGCAAATAGAATTGCGGTTCTTAATGAAGGAGAGCTTGTTGAATTGGGTTCTCATTCCGAGTTAATAGCAAAAGATGGCGGCAGATACAGACATCTTTATGAGATGCAGTTTGGGTCTGTAAAAGTTTAATAGTAGTAGGAGGCAGAATGATGTACGGTATAATTTTAGCTGGTGGTTCAGGTAGCAGATTGTGGCCATTGTCAAGAGAACTTTATCCTAAACAACTTTTGAATATTCAAAATTCTGAAAGCCTTTTGCAAGAAACTTTTTTGAGATTACAAACTTGTATTCCTGCATCTAATATTGTTAGTATGACAGGGGTTAAGCATTATTCAAATGTTTATTATCAATTATCTCAATACGTAGAAAAACCTAAAGTTTTGTCTGAACCAATCTCTAAAAATACGGCTCCGGCTATTGTATTGGGGAGCAAATATATTTCTGAAATTTCACAAGAAGACCCTGTGATTTTGGTTGTGCCATCTGATCATGTGATTAAAAACACAGAAGATTTTATTAAAACGGTTAAAATCGGAGAGAAACTTGCTGAACAAGGTTATATTGTTACGTTTGGAATAAAACCGACTTATGCGGAAACAGGATACGGTTATATCAATACTGACAGTAAAATTTCTGAAGACAGTTATAAAGTAAAATGTTTTGTTGAAAAACCAAACAAGGATTTGGCAGAAAAATACGTTGCAGACGGTAATTATTATTGGAATAGCGGAATTTTCATGTTTAAGGCTTCGACTTTATTATCAGAAACTTCAACATGCGCTCCGGAAATTTATTCCCTATTAAAGAATTTTGATTTTACAAAATCTTCTGAAATTTTATTCAATGAATATGATAAAATGCCTAATATTTCAATTGATTATGCTGTTATGGAGAAATCCGAAAAAATAGCTCTAGTTCAATTAAAAAGTGATTGGAATGATTTAGGCAGTTGGAAATCAATTTATGATGTAAGTAAAAAAGATGAACATGGAAATGTAAAGATTGGACATGTTCTGGATGAAGGTTCTAAAAATTCATTTGTTTATTCTTCTTCAAAACTTGTTGCAACAATCGGTTTGGAAGATGTTGTAGTTGTTGAAACCGAGGATGCGATTTTGGCTTGTAAAGCTGATAGAGCTCAAGATGTAAAAAAACTTTATGATACTTTAAAAACTCAAAATGATGATACTTATAAAGTTCATAAAACGGTTTATAGACCTTGGGGTTATTATACTGTTTTGGGCGAAGGAAAAGGATTTTTAACCAAAATGATTCATGTTAATCCCGGACAAAAACTTTCTGTTCAATCTCATAATCATAGAAGTGAGCATTGGGTTGTACTTGAAGGAACTGCAAAAGTTGTTTTGGAAGGTAAAGAACATATCTTAACTCCGGGACATAGTGTTGACATTGCGGTTAAGGAAATCCATTCTCTCCAAAACCCTTATGAAACAGATTTGAAGATTGTCGAAGTTCAAAAAGGTGATTTATTAATAGAAGAAGATATCATTCGTTACGAAGATATGTATGGCAGAGTTTAATTTTCCGATTTCTTCTTAAAATAAAACTCTCTTTGTTTGTTGTCTTCAACCCAAATTATGACAACCGGTCTGGATATCATAAATGGGTTTGAAAAGGTTTTGTCGTAATTATTAATTTTTCTTTTTAGTAACTTTAAAAATTTTAAAACTTTCATAGTTACATATTAACAAGTTTAAATTTTTGATAATTGTCTTTTTTATTAATTTGTTATATATTAGATTAAACTATTTATTTAGTTAAATTGTTTGAAAATCCAATAGCAAAAATTTTTTTTACGGGGTTTATAGATTTTAAAGGTGTGTATAAGAATGGAAAGGATGTTATATGTTACAATCAATTAAAAACAGTACAAATGTACCAATTCCGCAACCGGAACAAGTAAATTTTAAGAAAATGGTCTTTATGTCAAAGTCAAACAGTCTTGAAAAATCTCCTGAAAAAGATGAGTTTGACAGTCAAAAGAAGAAGACAAAAAAATATCTCACAATCGGTTTAGCTTCTGCTATTGCTATTGCAGCTTTAATCGAAGGTGCTAAGTTTAAATGGGAACACCTTAAGAAACTTATTGAAAAAATAAAAGGTAAAAAGGGCGATAAACCGAGTGGTGGTGGTAAGCCTGAAGGAAAACCTACTAACCCAACAGGTGGAGGTAAACCGGCTACACCTATAAAACCGGATGTGCCTGCTGCTGAAATAAAGAAACCTGTATTAAAAGATCAATCTTTTGAATTTAGCGGAAATAAATTTGAATACAAAAATGGTGAATTAGTAAGCTATAAAAATGCAAAAGGTGATGAATTAATCGAAAAATACAAAAATCCTCAAACAGATGGGGATAAAAATTTCAAAGAAATGATTGATGCTGAAATTGAAAGATTAGCCAAAGAACAAGAGGCTAAAGCTCCTAAAATTGAAGTTAAACCGGAAGCAAAACCTGAGGCAAAAGAACCTGTAGCAGAAGGCAACAAACCTGAGGCAAAACCTGAAGCAAAGGAACCTGTAGCAGAAGGCAACAAACCTGAAGCAAAACCTGAGGCAAAAGAACCTGTAGCGGAAGGAAATAAACCGGAAGTAAAAACTGAAGCAAAAGAACCTGTAGCGGAAGGTAATAAAACTGAAGTTAAAACTGAGGCAAAAGAGCCTGTAGCGGAAGGTAATAAAACTGAAGTTAAAACTGAAATAAAGAAACCTGTATTAAAAGATCAATCTTTTGAATTTAGCGGAAATAAATTTGAATACAAAAATGGTGAATTAGTAAGCTATAAAAACGCAAATGGTGATGAATTAATCGAAAAATACAGAAATCCTCAAACAGCAGGTGACAAAGAGTTCAAAGCAATGATTGATACTGAAATTGAAAGATTAGCAAAAGAACAAGCTTCTAAAGTTGCTGATAAACAGCCGGTTAATTCTTCTAAAACTAAAAAAGGCGGGACTAAAAAAGGTTCCGGTAAAAAGAAAGCATAGTTAATATATCGGATAAAAAAAAGAGCGATTTAATCGCTCTTTTTTTTTGTTTTTTATACCGCAAATCTGAAGTGAACTATATCGCCATCTTGGACAATGTATTCTTTGCCTTCAAGTCTGGTAACACCTTTATCTTTGCAAGCCGTGTATGAACCGCATTCTACAAAATCTTTGTAAGAGGTTACTTCCGCTCTGATAAAACCTTTTTCAAAATCTGTATGAATAACGCCTGCCGCCTGCGGAGCTTTTGTTCCTTTTGTAATAGTCCAAGCGTGTACTTCTTTTTCTCCTGCGGTTATGTAAGTGATTAAGTTTAATAATTCATAAACTGACTTAATCATCCTATTGATTCCGCTATCAGTTACGCCAAGTTCTTCCAAGTATTCTTTTGCACCTTCTTCTCCGAGTTCAACCAACTCTTCTTCGATACGAGCACAAATAATAACGGTTTGAGCGCCGTGAGATTTTGCAAATTCTTCAACACGTTTTGTGTAATCATTTCCGCTTTTTAAATCGAATTCAGACACATTAGCACAGTAAATGACCGGTTTAACAGACATTAAGTTAAGAGGTCTTATTGCAAGAATTTCTTCTTCGGTAAAATGTTCTTCTAAATTAATAAATTTACCTTCTTGAAGTAATTCGTTTAATTTTTTTAGAGCTTTATCCTCTATAACAGCTTCTTTGTCACCGGCTTTTACTTGTTTAAGGATTCTTGCAGCACGTTTTTCAACTGAAGCTAAGTCAGCAAGGGCAAGTTCAGTGTTAATAATTTCTATATCAGAAATAGGATCAACTTTTCCTGCTACGTGAATCGTGTTTTCATCATCAAAACATCTTACAACTTGAATGATTGCATCAACTTCTCTGATGTTATGTAAAAATTGGTTTCCTAAGCCTTCTCCTTGGCTTGCACCTTTTACTAATCCTGCTATATCAACAAACTCTATAACTGTAGGGATTATGTCTTTTGCTTTGCATAAATCTGAAAGTACTTGTAATCTTTCATCAGGAACGGTTACAACTCCTACGTTCGGTTCAATAGTACAAAACGGATAGTTTGCGCTTTGTGCATTTTTTGTAGCGGTCAAAGCGTTAAATAATGTCGATTTCCCTACGTTTGGGAGCCCTACGATACCAGCTCTTAGCATATATTAATTCCTTTCATTTAATTTATTTAACTTTCTTAATTTTAGCACAAACAAATACTTGCTATTTTTAAAGCTTATACGTTATGATATTCTTATAAGAGGAGGGTTTTATGAAAAAGTTGTTGTCAATATTGTCGGTTATGTTTTTAATGTCTTCACAAACTGTCCTTGCGAAGAATATTAAAGTTGAAGCAATGTCGGATTTTTCAACGGTTAAACCTCCTAAAACTTGGCAAGTTAAGATTTTGGAAACTTTTTCTACTAAAGACGGCGTAATTGTGAATGCAGGTTCTATTATTGACGGAAGAATTGATAAAGTTAAAAATGCTAAGCGTTTAAAAAGAGATGCAACATTTGTTTTTGTTCCGGAATTTTATTATGATTCGGAGTTGGGTTATTCTAAACAAATTAAGAAAGAATTTGTTGGCAAATACAATAAAAAAACAGAAATGGATGCTAAGAATTTAGCTAAAAAAGGTGCTGTAACTGCCGGAAATATTTTGATAGGCTCATTTGTTGCACCGACAGTTGGTTTGGTAGAAGGTGCGGTTAAGAATGAAAAAGGTAATCGTGCAAAGTCTGCGGTTGTTTCTGCTTATGAAAGCACTCCTTTGTCTTATGCTAACAAAGGAAAAGAACTCGAATTTAAAAAAGGTCAGATCTTTATTATGAGTTTTAAAACCCGTGATGATGAAGAATTGAATAATAAACCAAATTATTCTTATGAAATGGCAGATTAAACCAAACCTTCTTTAAGAGCTTTGACTGCAGCTTGAGTTCTGTCATCGACAACGAGTTTTTGTATGATATTACATACATGTGCTTTTGCCGTGTGTTCACTAATAGTTAATGTTTTTGCAATATCACTGTTTGATTGCCCGTCAACAATGAGTTTTAGAACTTCGTATTCTCTTTGCGTCAGGTTTGAGTGTCGTTCTTTAAAAACACTTCTGGATAGTTGCCTTGAAGGGATAACTCCGCAATTTTTGTCCCTGATAAACGGTACTATTTGCGGGTCAAGCCACATAGCTCCGGCTTTTATCATTTTTATTATGTTCATTAAAAATTCGGTTGCGATGTCTTTTATAACATAAGCACTCGCACCTGCTTGTAATGATGTCATCACCTCTTCTTCCGTTATGTGTGAAGTCAGAATAATTACTTTAATATTGTTATTGCTTTCAAGGATTTGTTTTGTAGCTTCTATTCCTGAAATATCCGGCAAACCCAAATCCATTAGTACAATATCAGGTTTGTTTAATTTGCTTTTTTCGATTGCTTCTTTTCCGCTTGAAGCTTCTGCAATTATTTCCATATCGGGATAATCGCAAAATAACGATTTTATTCCGATACGCATTAGTTTTTGATCTTCAACAAGTAATATTTTTATATTCATATTAATCACCATCTTTCAATATGATGATAGATGATGTTTTTGTACTGGTATATTGTATGCTTAGAAAAATATTTGGTGATTTAAAATGAAATTAAATTTTTAAGTATTTTTTGTAAAAAAATGTTAAGCTCTTTTTTCTGAAAGGCAATTTTTTTATCAAAAAAAACTTTTATTGTATGTGTAGAAAAACAATAAAGGAATTCTTATGTGTGCAATGAATGTTCAAAATGACAGAAATCGTGGTTTATGGACTGTCGGAGGTGCTTTAGCCGGAGCCGGTGTTGGTGTTGGTACTGCCGCAATTGTGAAACCTTATCTTAAAAAGGGTGTTCCGACTAATAGTTTTGCTCAAAGAATCAGTGAAGATGTTTTTTATAGTTCCTCTGAAGTTAAAAATATTTTTAAGAAAGTGGCCGATTTTAATGTCGATTTGAAAAAAGTAACGGATAAAAAAGGCTTATGGAAATTTATAAAATCAAAATCTTTGAGCTTATCTAAAGACGTTAAGGTACAGATAGGTAAAGCGGAATCTTTAGAGAAAGCAAAAGTTATTGTTAGTGAATGTTTTCAAATTAATCAAACCGGGGCTTTGAGCAAAATATGTGAAGATATAATTGAAAAATTTGGTGATGGAGGAGATATCTATAAGACATTTATGGAGAAAAAAGACACATTGTCTAAAGAGATGCAAGAATCCGTTGAACGTACAATCAAAAATGTTAAATTCAAGACAGGTTTATTATATGGTTCTATAGGAGCTCTTGTTGTCGGGTTAACGGCATTTATTCTTTCAAAAAAGAAAGATTCTTAAATTGCTTAATTTATGATATTTAAATCAGCAAGCAGTAATTTTTTAATTACTGCTTGTTTTATTTGAACATATTTTTTTCTATTAAACTATCTTGTAAATCCAGAATTTTTAGGTGTTGTTCCAGGAGTGATTGGTTTTTCCCGTCATAAGCTTTGTCGTAGTTGTCGTTTATTTCGATAGCTTTGTTGTAATAATTTATCGCAGAATCAAAATCTTCTTGAATATAGTAGATTGAACCGATTAATGTGTATTCAATCTCTTTTTTTAAAGAATTTTCAAGTGCTTTATTATAATAACTCAGAGCTTTGTCATAATCTCCCAGTGATTGAAAAACGCAACCAAGTCCTCGAAGAGCCGCAGGATTATCAGGGTGTTGTAATAAAACTTCTTCGCAAGCCTTTTGGCAACCTTGCCAGTTGTTTTTGTCATACTCTAATTTAGCTTCTGTTAGTAAATTTAGGAGTTTTAATTTTCCGTTAATTTTATTTAAGCGTTTAGTGATTTCTTCAAAAATTTCTGATTCTGTTTTTTTCATACCAATATTTTACTTTCAAAATGTTTTTTTAAAAAAGAAGGTCTGTGGTATTTGCATAATCCATATTTATCTATTGCATTAAGATGCTCTGCGGTTAAGTAACCGGCATTTTTTTGCCAGTTATACATTGGAAATTCTTCATGTAGTTGTAGCATATATCTGTCTCTTGAAACTTTTGCAAGGATACTTGCTGCCGCTATTGATGCAGATTTTGAATCTCCTTTTATTACAAATTCTTGAGGGTAATCATATGATTTTATTAATTTGTTTCCGTCAACCAATGTTAATATGTTATTGTTTTTGATTTTTTGTATAACTTTTGAACAAGCTATGTTCATGGCTTTTAATGAGGCATTGAGGATGTTAAGGGTTTCTATCTCTTCAACTTCAATACAAACAATTTCGTTTACTGTATTGTTTTTTATTGTATCAAAAATTGATTCACGTTTTTTTGCGGTAAGTTTTTTTGAATCATTAAGGATTGCTAAATCATTAATTAAACCGTCTGTAATTTTTTCAAAGTAAACTGCGGCTGCAAAAACTCCGCCGGCACCCGGTCCTCTTCCGGCTTCATCAGTGCCTATTATTGTCTTGTTGTATTTTTTATCAAAATCAAATAATATTGAACTTCTTTCTTCCATAATTAAATTGTAACTTAAAAATAATGATGCGGTATAATATAAGAAGAAATGAGTAGATTAGAAGATTTTAAGAATCAAATACATAAATGTTCCAGATGTGGATTGTGCCAGTCGGCTTGTCCCTTGTATCAGATTTCGGGAAATGATTGTACTGTTTCTCGGGGTCAGTTTATTATGCTTGATGGGGTTTTAAAAAATGAATTAAAACTAAATAAGAACATAAATAAGTATTTGGACTTATGTCTTAAATGCGGGGCTTGTTCAAAATTTTGTCCGTCAGGGATTGATGCTGTTGATATTATTATTGCCGCAAAATCAGAATACTTTAAGTCTTCACTAAAAGAGCGTTTGATATCGGTGTTTCAAAAATATATTCTTTTTGGTATTGTGCCTAAGTTGATAGGTTTATTCGTTCCGAAAACAAAGAGTGAAGTTTATGAAACTAAAGTTTTGTATTTTGGTGGTTGTGGCAGTAGATTCAAGAGTGATAAGGCTATTGTTAAGGTTTTAAACCGTTTAAATATTGAAGTGATAAATCCTGATTTTGATTGTTGCGGTATCAGTTTGTTTACAAGAGGAGATTTGGAAGGTTTTCAAAAAGCGATTGACAGTTATGTAAATATTTTAAAAAAATATAATATAACTAATGTTGTGACAAATTGTGCCTCGTGTGAAAAGTCTTTGAAAGATTATATAAAATGGACAACAAATGAAGAGCATAAAAAGTTTTTATCAACCGTTGTTGTAAGGAATGTTTTTTCGTATATAAAAGAATCCGGTTTAGGCTTTGAATTAGAGAAATCTGTTAGGGTAACTTATCATAAACCTTGTAATATTAATAATTTCGAAGATATTGAATGGGTGTTAAAAAATACTAAAAATCTTGAATATATAGAAATGGAAAATTTTGACAAGTGTTGCGGTTTGAATGCTGTTACAAAAATTCGTGAACGAAAAATTGTTTCAGCTTTACTTGATGAAAAGTCAAATAATATTAAAAAAACTTTAGCACGGTATGTTTTGACTTCCTGTTTAGGGTGTCAGGTTGCGTTATCTTTTAATTTAACTCGTAAATATAAAGTGATGGACTTGCTTGAATTCCTTGCCCGTAACTAGTTTTTAGTTTTGTGTAATAATTTGTTAAATGTTTATCATAGTTTTGAAAAAGTTTTGCATAAGCTTTTTCTTTATCTGTTTTAGCTAAGCTTAAAGCTTTTTCGAGAACATCTTTAGCTTCTTTTTTCTTGTTTAATTTTGTATAAAGAAAGCTTTTGATGCCGAAAGCGTTAATGCTTTCCGGTAATTGTTCCGCAAGTTTTAATGCGGTGTCATAATCTTTTTTTACGATATAGTTTGCTATAACTCTATCTAAATTTCCTGATTTGATATCAAAATAATTTGCCTTGTTAGTTTCTTCTGTTATTAAATATGCCGTTGCCGCACATTTAAACCAAGTTTCATTAGTTTTGTTATCAGGGTGCTTTATATAATACTTGCTTGCTGTTTCAAATTGGCTTATAGCGTTTTCAATATCTTTTGCAAATATGTAATAACAACCTGTATTTCCTTCGAATTGACTTTTTTGTTTTGGTAAAATTGTCATTTTCGATGCGATTTTGTTTAATTTTATTTTTGAATCAAAATCTTTATAATAACATCCGATAGTGCTTATTGCGTGAGGTAATATTGCAAAAAATGTGATAAGAGCTACTAAAAGCAGTGCGGCATTTTTTAACAAATTAAGTTTGAAATCTTTTTGTAAAAGGTTTTTAAATATTGATATACTTGCAAAAACAAATATTCCTAAGCAAATAACAGATAATAAAATGTATAAAATGTTTACAACAATTAACATAATTTCCCCCATATTGAATAAATCTATGAGAGTATTTTACCAGTTATAAAACCTTGATTACT
>JAFQNY010000060.1 GCA_017395765.1 bacterium | reverse complement strand
GTATAAAAACAGTTTTTCAGAAAAGTTTGCACAAAAATATTTGAACCTGACAAAACCTATTAGATCATATGAAGACTTTTTGGAATTGAATAAGGTTTGTAAAACTTTCATTGCCGGCTCTGATCAGATTTTTAATTCACTTGTTATGCATACTCATAACAATGATGCAACTTCTTATATTTATTTACTGGATTTTGTTCAAAAAGAAAATAAAAAAATCTCTTATGCTGCAAGTTTTGGCGAATCAGAGTTTAAAGGCAATGAAGAAGACAAATTTTTGTTTAATCATTTTGTTAAACAGTTTGATTTTCTTTCAATAAGAGAAGATGCCGGTATTGATATTTTAAGGGAGAATTTTGGGATAACAGATGCCGTCCAATTGATTGACGGGGCTTTTCATATCCCGAGAGCATTGTTAGATGATATGACTAAGGATTATAAATTTAAGGGTAAATATATTGCTTGTTATGTTCTACCTTATTATCAGAAGAAAAAATGGTATCGAAAATACTTAAAAACGATTTCTCAAAAATTAGGCTGCCCGATTCGTGAAATGAAATTTAGCACAAAAACTCCGGTTGAGGAGTGGTTAGCTTATATTAAAAATGCGGAATTTGTAATTAGTGATTCTTTTCATGCGATTGTATTTTCAATAATTTTCAATAAACGGTTTATTCAAGTGAAAAATGCGACACAAAGTCGGTTTGAGTCTTTATTCAGAGTTCTGGGGATTGAAAATAATTCAATAGGCGAGTTTGATTGCTTGGATGATAAAAAAATCTTTGCAAATCTAGATTGGGAAAGTATAAATTCCAAAATTAAAGAAGAGGTTTTAAAAGCGGAAAAGTGGATGCAAAATGCTCTTGGAGCTCCTAAAAGAAACTTTTGTATCAACGAGTTCGAAAATTTTGTGTTAATAAATCAACAGTTAGACAGACAAAAAAATAAACAGCATATTAATTATGTAAAGAATAAAAATTCCTATTTGTTTACATATTATTTTTATAAAATGTATAAAAATTTTTGTTTCGGAGAAAAAAGAAAAATTGTAAAAGATTCTTTGAAAAAATATAAAAACATTAAAACCATAATTAATAATTTGTAGTTTTTAGCTTGCAATCTCTTCATAAATGTTGTTATATTTTTCTAATATTTTGAAATTCCATCCGCATGGTTTATTTAAACAGTTTTTTATCAATAAATTCCAACTGGACGGATTATTTTGATATATCCCCAGAGCCTTCATTAATGGGTTTAAAAATATCTCAGTGGAGTCTTCTTTAACTAACATTCCTGATTTTGACTTGAATCCGCACCCAAGATTAATGTCGTCAAAAACATCGGCTATGGTATCGTTAAGTATTCCGCTTCTGGAAACTACCGGAACGCATCCGTAATGCATTGCCAAATAATGGTCCTTTGTATTAAGGTTGGCTCTTCTTGGAAGCAAGATTAAATCAGCGGCTGATAAGAATTTTGGCAAATTGATTTCTCCGTCGATAAATACCCAACGACCGTTTATGTATCTGTTTTTAGCTAAAAATTCGATCCAATTTTGTATCAAGTTTATTTCCAAACCGTCTTTGATGTTAATAATAACTTGAATATTTTTATGATATTCAAATAGTTTAAGTATTGAATTAAACGCTATATCTACACCGTTTGCAAAAATCTCGGAATTGGATGAGATTAGCAATAACGGAGATTCATAGAATGAATCCAGATATCCGGATATTTTTACTTCTGCACTTTTAAACAAGGTCGGATCCACAAAATTTGTTTTAATTCTGTCATCACTTAATTCTTTTATTAAAGTTTTTTTGTTTTTACCTCGATATTCTCTGAAATTATCTAAGCTAAAGCATTGATATATATCTCTTGTATTTTCAATCGGATATTTGTTCATATCCGCTCCATATAAAACAAAATCACTTTTTTCTTTATATTTTTCAATATGTTTAAACATTTTGCCGGATAAATCCGGATTGTTAAAGAGTTCATCATAATAGGTTTGTGAAATTACTATCCATTTGTCTGCTTTTTTTAAGGAATACATTATTGTATTGAAGTAGAATTCTTCTCCATAAGCTATTTCAGGAAAAATTTGCAAAGTTCTGGAATTTAGTTTGTTAAAAATAAAGTTTTCATCTATTTCTTCGCCTTTATCGATGAACCGTCTGAACTTGTAATAATTTTTGAAGATAAAATATATACAGTTTTTTGAATTAAAAACCTGTTTATTGTTATGAAGGTTGAATAGCTGTAATAAGTAGTTTTTTATAATTTTATCATTGCATAATTTTTTTATTGCTTTTTTATCGGCAAGATTTATTACTGCCCAAAAAGCTTCGGTCTTTGCAATGTCAAGCATTGTAAAATCTTTAATTGTTTGTAAAACTTTAATTCTGTAAGGGCTTTTTGTTTCAAATTCGCCGCCAAGAAAAAACGGAATATTTTCACAGTGTACTATATCCGGAGAAAAATCGTCTTTTACAAGTTTTTTAATTGCTAGTCGAGCAGCTTTAATATAAGGAGCTAAAAATCTTAATCTTGTAAAAGCGGAAGTGTCTTTGCAAAAAGAAAATGCCGGAGAATATAAGCCATAAACTTGAATGTTGGAATCCAATTTGGGAAACTTATATACAACCGCTTTTTGTTTTCTGTTTTGGATAAAAAACTTAAAATCGATGTTTGTTTTTTCCACGTATCGTAATTTCTTGTTTAAGTCAAAAATCAATTTTTGTGAAGACTTAAATGTTTCATCTAAACCGACAATCGGGATTAATATTCTAATATTTTTGTCAGGATATTGTTTTTGAATTTGACTGATGTATTCTATCGGAAAATCTTCTTTTGTAGAGTTTTGTGTAAAAGGCGGACAGTCAAGAGTCAAGTATATAACATTGGTAAAATTCTTTTGTTTTTTCTCTTGGATGAACAATTTGATTCGTTTTCGTATTAATCGAAAATACATTTTGAAATCGTGAGCCAAATCTCTGTTTTCAAAAACAACATCGTTAAAATCCTCAGTTTTTTGATTAAATATTGAATCAATATCTTCTGAGTATAAATCGTCTTTATAGATTTTTGTGCTGAATTTATCCATATAAGGAAATTTTAATAAATATAAAGAAATTAATCAATATGAAAAATTAAAAGAGGATGTCCGGTTTGGGCATCCTCTTTTAGGTTTAAAATTTAAATAAATTTTTAAGCTCGTTTGCGGTTGATTTAAGTGCGTCTTTTTGAGATTTTACCGTATCAACAACGCTGTTTACAGTGTTCGTTAAATCTGTATCTACGGTTGTTTTTAACGATTTAATGGTGTCACCTATGCTTTGTTTCTCAATAGCACTTGTGTCAACATCTGTTAACCATTTGAAAGATTTAATTGAACTTGTGCTTTCTAATCCGCCGTTGAAGTTGACTTTAAAATCTTTGTAAACGGTGCTTCCGTTTGATAGGGCCGGAATTTCAGATATTTTTTCACCTTTTGGGTTGGCAGTCATAATGTTTATAACATTAGCTGTCAGACTTCCAAATTTAGGAATAAAGGATAAAACTTTTTCTGCTGATAATTCTCCAATTGGTCCTAACAAAGCAACAATAGAAGAATCTAAACGTCCTAATATGGTTACGTTTGTAGTCATATTAATCAGATTAAATTTACCGCTGACATAATATGCGAGGGTTTGTCCGGCGCTTTTTATTGAAGTTAAATTCGCCCAACCGTTTGAGAATGTCATATCTCCGGTAATATAATCAAACTTCGCAGTTTCTTTAACAGCACTAAGGTTTGAAAGTGTTGCTACGGTTGTTTTTAATATGGCATTACCGATAATGTTATTTGCATTGAAGAAATTTTCTAATCTTCCGATATTTCCAAAAGAACCGTTTGCGACTTTGAAGGTTAGATTACCTTTCATTGAGCGAATCATATCTTCATAATCAACGACCTTTAGGGCTAATTTGGTATCAAATTTAAGTGTTCCTGACAGAGCATTTTTTATACCAATAGCTCCTGCAATAGCTTTTTCGGCATTCAAATCTGTTCCGTGAAAGTCAACATTAGTATTTAAATTTGAAATGTTGTATATAATATTTCCCCAAATTTTTCCGTCAAAAGCTGTTCCTTTTAAATTGTTTAAATAGAAGCTTTCACCTTTTAAAGAAAAATCTGAAGCGCAATTTTCAGCAACTATTCCCCCTGTAGCAAATTTAGTTAAAGTAGCGTGACCGTTTAAAATCGGTCCGTTAAGTTTTGCATTAAGATTTTCTATAATGACAGGAATTTCAGGAATTGAAAGTGTCGGAACATTAACTGTACCTGTTAAAATAGGGTTCATCATGTTTCCGTTGATTCCAATGTTTGCGTTAAACGTCATTTTAGATTTATCAAACATCGGAACAATTATTGTTGAGTTTTCACTTGTTGCGAAAATAAGGTTTAATGTTTGTTTAAACATATTCATATCACCGGTTAATGTAGATTTAATATCTCCGGTTGTTGTAAAATCAAGAGTTATTTTTTCGGTTAAATAGTTTTTGATTTTTCCTGCGACATTGAAGTTTATCTTTTCTACTTTAACGGGTGTTTGAGTAATTTCGATAATATCTTCTTTTATATTTGCATTTATTTTAGGAATGACAACACTTGCTGCCGGATTAATAACTTTTATGTTTTCAGAAGTTGCAATTCCTGCAAAAGTTTTACCGTCAGAATTTATATCAACACTTGTTTTAGGAAGTTTTAATGTCGTATTTGACGGAGTATTTTTAATATCAATATTGTTTAATGTAATTTTTGCGGTAGGTTTTATTTTATCAAACTTACCTACTATATCCGCATTTAAAGAAACTGTACCGGAATTAATCGGATTCTCTTTAAGTAAAACTGCTTGTCCGCAAGCTACCAAAAGACCTTTTAAGCTTAGGTTTTCTGCAGTTAAATGTAAATCAGCGGTAGCATCTTCTTTTATTTTTCCATAGAATTTCAACGGTTGATTAAGTATTGAAAATCCGACATTTTTAATATCAATATTGTTATTTGCTAATGTAATATCCGCATTAATATTATCGATTCCTATCTTATACAATCCGTAGTAAATATTAGCGTCGGGAATCTTAAAATATCCGTTTGAGTTAAGAGTTTTTAAGTCTGATTTAATATTAAAATCTGCATCTAATTTTCCGTTTGCTTTTAGGGTTTGCAAATCTTTTATATCAAATGTCATGGCAATTGCATTTAATATTTTTATTATATTGTTTAATTCAACTCCGGATTTGAAATTTAAATCAAGGTTTGTTTTTTTGCCTGTTTGGATAAAACCTGTTATTGTTGAGGTTTCATTTTGTGCGGTATAAATTTTCGAATCCAAATTGATTTTATGACCTTTAAACAAAATATCTGCATTACTTGGAGGTAAATCTACAATAGACAAATTGTTTGCTTTTATATAACCTTTGTTACCTTCTTTTGTTATTGTTAAATCCGCATCAAGATTCGCTGTTATTTTGTTGTTATAAATACCTTTGAATATGTCAATTATATTTATAGAAATATCAGCGTTTTGCTTATTTTCTTTCAAATTTTGTTCTTGAGACGGGAACACTAATTCGTGTAAATCTAAATCAGGCATAATTTTGTTGTTGATTTTTACTTTGTAAGTAAATTGCTCTCTTTCTGCCAGTTTAGCATTTCCTTCCGCAAAAATTTTAATATGTTTATTTAAAATAAAATCAGAAATCTCTGTTTTACCACCATTAATTACATATGTTTTTGCAGAAGGTTTATCTACAAACTTAATACTATACTCGTCAATTTTGATGTTTGGCAGATGGTTTGATAATCTTATACCAAAAGGCAGTTCCATTACCTGTTGTTCACTATTTTGTGCAGCAGCTTCCGGATTTGGAGCCGGTAGATATTTTTCTATTTCAAAAGTTCCGTCTTTATTAACGGCTAGGTTTGCTTCAAAATTTTCTAATTCAACAGAGTCTATTTCAATTTTTTTTGTTAATAGAGGAATTAGTGACATTTTGACAGAAAAATCTTCTGCTTCAAGAATTTCTTCATTATCAGGAGTTAAAATTTGAAAATTTTCTACTTTAGCTCCGACGGTTAATTTTGGTGTTGTAACTATTTTAAACCCTTCAATCTTGGATTTTAGTCCGGTTGCTTTTGCAATTTCGTCATTAATAGTCGGTAAATATTTATTCAAAATCGGTGAAATTATAAACGGCGCTATTAAAAATATTAAATATGAACCTATAACTAAACTTGCTAAAGTTATACCAAAAATTTTAAAAAACTTATTTTTCATGAAAACTCTCCCCAATAGTTGTCTGTTAAAATTATAGTAGAAAAATGACAACAAAAAAAGAGCCATAATTATATGACCCTTTTAATGTGTTACTTATAAACCTTAAACAGCTTTTTGTACTTTTCCGGCTTTTAAACAAGAAGTACAAACTGTAACTCTCTTAGTTTGTCCGTTAACAACCGCTCTAATTTCTTGCAAATTAGGTTGTTGTCTGTTAGGAATTTGTTTATGAGAGAATGTAAGTTTTGATGATTTTAATGCTGATTTTCCGCATATTTCACAATGTTTAGCCATAGTTTTTCTACCTTCTTTCTATCTAGTGTATCACTAGCTTAACCTAAAGGAGTTTATTTTACAAGTCTTTGGTTAATAAAATTGTAAATTATTTGTTACAATAGGTCAAATTTAAATATTTACAAGTGTTTAAATGTTGTGATTATGAACATAAATTCTATACAGACCAACAAAAATCTTAATTTTAAAGCCCTTAAAATTGCAGAAACAAGAAATTTTTTGGGAAATAAGGCAGTGCAAATTGATTTATACAGATTAGGACGAGAAGATCGTTTATTTTTAAGAAAATGGGCTGAAAAAACAAATTTCTTTCAACTTTTCCCGAAGTTAGATTTATTAGCATTGGATCGTTGGGAAAATATATTCAAGTATTGTATTACCAGTGCTTTTGAAAGTGAAAATACTTCTTATATAGCGATGCATAACAACAAGCCTTGTGGGATTTTGACTTACCTTAAAGCCGGTAACAGTTTCTATTTAGACGGAATATGCTCTATTCCTATTGAGATTAACAGAAAAGTGAAGAATGTAGGTAAAACCCTATTTTATCAGATTTTTAAAGATGCCCAAGAGGCAGGCGCAAGAGATATAACTCTCGATGCTGTCAAAAACGGACCTTTCAATGTTATTGAGAAGTACGAAAAACTTAAGTTTAAAAAAGATCCTACAACGCATCCTTATACCAAAATGGTTTGTAATAAGCACAAAATTGCGGAACAATTAAAAGAATTTCCGTATGAAATTGATTATAATGAAATAAAACCTTTTAAAACGGATTTATTACAATATATTGATTAATAATCAGAAACCTCGTAATCATCATCATCTTTTAGTGAAGATAAATCATCTGAGTATGAGGAATCAAAATCTTCCGGTAAATATTCATTGTCCGGCCAGATTGTTGTATCGTCAAATCTTGATGCATTCAAGTTTTCGCAAGCCGTAAAATCTGAATTTGTTAAATCTGCATCACGTAGGATTGCTCCGGCAAGGTCTGCATCTGCAAAGTTGCAATAATCAACTGTTGAATAGCTAAAATCAGTTCCGTTGAGAACGGATTCGTTAAAAGCACATTCAACAAGGTTTGAACGGGTGAAATCTACAGAGGTTAAGTCGCAATTTATAAATTTCACATCTGTTAAATGTGCATCCGCAAAAGATGATGAAGATAAATCTATATTGTCTAAAACTGCTCCTTCAATAGTTGAACCCGAAAAATCTGTTTCGCTTAAATCAATCGGTGAGCCGTCGATTTCGCTATTAAATTCTTCAACATTTGTTATAAGTAGGTTTGCTAAATCTTCTTTTAGTGCCATTATTATCTCCTAATTAATTAAATCTATTTGCATTGCAAGTAAAACTGCTTGAGTTCTGTTAGTTACTTTTAATTTTTTAAAAATACTGTTAAGGTGTGTTTTAACCGTTACATCCCTGACACATAACTTGTCAGCAATTTCATTATTACTTGCACCTTTTGCTACCAAAGCTAAAACTTCTTTTTCCTTTGGTGTTAAAGCTTCAATATTTACATTTTTATTTAAACTCTTTTCTGATTTATCGCTTGAATCTTTTTGCCAATTTGAACGTCTTAAAACTGCTTCAATTCTGGCCAATAGGTTTGGCAAAATAAAAGGTTTTACAATATAGTCATCAGCACCTATTTTAAGACCTGAAACCATTTTTTGCTCTTCGTTAACGGCAGTAATCATTATAACAGGTGTATGTTCCGTTTCTTTATTCTTTCGGATAGCTTTTAAAGTATCCCAGCCATCCATATTTGGCATCATTACATCTAACAATATTAAATCGAAATTAGAATTATTAGCCAAAATTTTCAAAGCTTCTAAACCGTCTTTAGCTACAGTTACATCATAACCGTACATAGGCAGGGCATCTTGTAATATTTTTGGATTGTCATCAACTATTAAAATATTTGCTATACCGCCCATTTTTATACCAATCTTTCTTTTAAAGCTTTTAATGCAGCTTGTAGTCTATCATCAACTTCAAGTTTTTGTAAAATACTTGCTACGTGTGCTTTTGTAGTGTTTATGCTGACAAATAACTGATTAGCTATTTCATTATTACTATAACCTTCGGTGATAAGTTTTAAAATTTGAGTTTCACGAGAGGTTAGTCCGTAATCTTTTTCAGGTTTTCTGTCTTCTGTTTTGTTAAATTGAGATGCTGCTTCAAGAACAATATGCGAAATGCTCGGGTCAAACCAAGATGCGCCGTCTAAAACAGAACTTACAACTTGTACAAGACGTTTTGGATTAATTTCTTTTGAACAATAAGCATTTGCTCCGGCTTTTAAAGAATTCAAAACTTCTTGAGTATCATTATGAGAAGTAAGTATTACGACTTTGATTTCGGTATTAGCTTGTTTGATTTGTTTAGTAGCATCAATTCCGTTCATCCCCGGAAGCCCTAAATCCATTATAATTAAATCAATGTTTTTGTCGTTTGTAATTTCGATTCCTTTTTCAGCGGATTCTGCTTCAAAAATTTGGTCAATAAAATCTGCTGATTCAAAAGCTGTTTTTAAGCCGAATCTTGTTAATTCATGGTCTTCAATAATTAAAATATTACTTTTCATAACTGCTATATCCCGAATTTAAATTTGCTTTGTAATCAGAATTAAGAATCGAACATTTAATCAATGACTGATTTGATTTTTCGTGTTCTCCTTTAGCTTTTAATACCAAGCTTAAATAATAATAATATTTAAAGTTGTTTTCGTCAATATAATATGAGTTGTTTAAGTACGTTTCAGCCATTTTATAATTGCCGTCTCTGATGGCTAAATCCGCTAAACCTAACCAAATTTCATTGTTAGTTATATCCAAAGAAGCTACTGTCGGCAAATAGTCATCCGCTCTCTGAGGAAAAACTTTAAGTGAGCCGATTAATAAATCCATGTCGTTAGTTTGTTTTTTTAATAATTTTTCATAGAGTTTTTTAGATTTCTTATTTTGTTCTAAAGCCATGTAAGTTTTGGCAATTCCTATAGAAGGAGCGGAAGCTTTGGTTAATTTCTTTGCTTCTTTGTAGTATTTTAAAGCATCTTCGTATTTTCTTTCATCAAAGCTTAAATCTGCCAATGTTTTAACGGCCAAATAATTTTTAGGATTTTCTCTGTATGCTCTTTGTGCAAATTCTTGAGCTTTTAAGAGTTCATCATTTTCGTAATAAACTTTGCTCAATAGTGCAAAAATCTTTGGAGAATGTTCTTTTGCTTGTAAAATTGCGGATTGCAAAACTTTTGTAGCAAGCAAATCTTTTTCTTGCAAATGATAATAGTATGAAAGATGGTAATCTTTCAGAGCATCTTCTTTTGATATTTTATATAGAACATATTCTTCTATTGAACGAATTTTTTCTTGAAAATCCGTAGTTAAGAACTGTGTTTTCTTAATTTCTTTTAAAGTTTTTAAAGCTTGTTTTGTTTTTTTCGCATCAGCTAAAATCTTGGTTTTTAGAATCTTGTAATTAACGTTAATATCATTTTCAATGATTGCGTTATTTATGTATTTCAATGCTTGTGGTAAATTATTTGATTTGTAATAACCGAGAGCAATTAAATAATTTTTATAATCACTTTCTGCAGCTTGTGTGCTATTTAAAAGCTCAGAAGTTGTTTCCATTGCGAGATTATTATAAACGATACCGGCATATGCGTCAGCTAAGTATATTGTATCATTTTTATCGACCATTCCTGATGGATAGTAATAGGTTTTGATATCTTTAACATAATTTTGAGTATAAAGATTTGAGTCTAATTTTTTGAATAAATCTTCGGTTAAATCGAAAAATCCGCATTCAGCCATTTTAATGCCGTAAGCCAGAAAAACATAATCGTCATGAGTTGTTTTTGAAATTAAATCAGAATAATCATCGTGTGCAGCTTTTATATTCCCTTGTAAAAACCTGTTTTCCGCAGAAGCATACTTAGCCTTGATAAAATTATCTTTAATAACCATATCCATGTTAGCGGCATTTGTTTCAGCTTTTAGCATAATCGGTTTCTGAGTTTTTGTATCATTTTGAGCTGCATTTGCAGGTTGAATCAACGCAATTGCAGTCGTTAAAATTAAAGTTGTTTTAATTAGTTTATTCATTTTCAAGATCAACACCTACATAATATTTATTAAACACTTGTAAAAGTTTATTGCTACATTTATTTATAATTGAATAATACAAATCCATTAAGTTATATTTATTTAAAGTTTCTTTGTCTTTTTTGGTTAAAGTTTGCTTTTTATTTTCAGTTAAAAATACTTCAACGATGTCTGTTAGTTTTATGTTTAGAAACTTTTCAACAACTAATGGGTCAAAATGAGAACCCGCACCGTCCATAATTATTCCGATAACTTTTTCTATAGGCATTTTATCACGATAATGACGTTTGGAAGTTATAGCGTCAAAGACGTCAGAAACAGCTAAAACTCTTCCGCCAAAAGGAATTTCTTCTCCTTTAAGCTTTCTGTAATAACCGGAACCGTCAAATTTTTCGTGGTGAGAACACGCAATTTCAGTGATTTCTTGAAAATCATCTGACATATGAATTTTGGCTAAGATATTATGAGTGATTTCTACGTGTTCTTGTATATGCTTATATTCTTCCGGAGTCAACTTACCTTCTTTTTGTAATACGGAATCTCTAATTCCGATTTTTCCGATATCGTGCAAAGCTGCAGCTTTTTCCAAAATGTAAATATCTTTCTTCTCCATTCCGAATTCTTTTGCAATCAATACAGAGAACATTTTAACCCGAGTGGAATGACCGGAGGTAATCTTATCTCTTGCATCAATAGAAGATGCCAAAGTTTCGATAAAGCTGTCAAAAATAATCTTTTGCTCCTCAATCATTTTGTTTTGTTTTTCAAAAAGCTGAGCATTTTCTAACGAAATTCCGGCACTGGAAGCAATTGCAACTAATAAATCTTCGTCATCAATCGTAAATGTTTCGTCAAATTTGTTTAAGACTTGGAAAACACCTATTATTTCTTGGTTGAAGTTTTTAATCGGCATACAAAGAATTGTTTTGGTTGTGTAACCGGTTTTTTTATCGACATCTTTGTTAAATCGATTATCTTTATATGCGTCTTTAATGTTTATGGTTTCACCGGTTTGGAGAACGTGGCCGGCAAGACCTTTTGTTGCGGGAATTCTTAATTCTTTAAAATCATCCAAGCCTGTAGCAACTTTAGAATATAATTCATTGTTTTCTCTGTCATACAAAAACACTGTACATCTGTCTGCATTTAGAGCAACTTTGGTTTCTTCTGCAATTGTTCTTATAAGTGTATCAATGTTTTTTTCTGCTGCTACTGCTTGACCGATTTTTACAAGAGCGATTAGAGGATCTTTAACCTGAGCATGGGTACTAAGGTGTGTTATAGGCGGACAGTTAAACATTGATGTTATTTTTTCGAAAAACGATGTTTTTTGACTCCTAATTGCTAATTTTCTGGCTTTATTATAGTTGATAGAATACAGTTCACTGTTTTTTTCTGTAAAACTTATGTATCCCAAAACAAGTTCATGTAAAAGGTTTGTAATAGGGTCTTTTGTTTGTTCAACCAAGAATTGAGCATCTTTCATTAATTGATAGTATTCGTTATATTGTTTTTTTATAAAAGCACCGAATGCTAACAGGCTGAAACATATTGCAGTATCGTCGTGGTATATTTCTTTGTGTTTGATTATAGTTTCTTTAGCGGTCTCGTAATCTCCGCCAATTAATTCTTCCGCTGATTCATAAATAAAATTTTCCAGCGACATATAAACCTCTCTTAAAAATTTAAACCTTTTATTGTATAATATATCATAATTAGGAAGAGGAAACAATAAGATATATGGAAAAGATAACTATTTTAATTCCGGTATTTAATGAAAAGGCATCTTTGTTGGAATTATTGAAATTGGTTGAATCTGTTGACTTTGGTTTAGAAAAAGAGATTATTTTAATCGATGACTTTTCAACTGACGGCACTAAAGAATTATATAGCCAAGTTTCGCATAAGGTTTTGTATCATGAACAAAATATGGGAAAAGGAGCAGCTTTGAGAACCGGAATAAAAGAAGCTACCGGAGATATTATAATTATTCAGGATGCTGATTTCGAATACAAACCATCAGACTATATACCGTTGGTTGAATTAATTAAAAATGATGAAGCGGATGTCGTATATGGTTCAAGGCTTTCAGATAAAAGAAATTCCGGAAATTTTCTTCTTTTGAGTTATTTGGCAAACTTAACGCTATCTTTTTTGACAAGAATTCTTTATTCTACGGATTTAACAGATATGGAAACTTGTTATAAAGCGTTTAAAAAAGATTTTATTAAGAATGTTGAAATAAAGTCCAACAGATTTGATTTTGAGCCGGAAATAACCGCTAAAATTCTTAAACAAAAAGTCAGATTCAGAGAATTACCGATTTCTTATAACGCAAGAACTAACCAAGAAGGTAAAAAGATTGGCTGGCGTGACGGTTTACAGGCAATTTGGACACTTCTTAAATTCAGATTTTTTGATTAATTTTGTTAATTAAACGTCTGTCCCAGAGTTTTTCCGTAATATTTAGGGTCGATATATTCAAAAAACTCGTTTGTTAGTTCATAATTTTCTTGATAAGCCTCAAACCTTTTATAAAATTCATCCATGAAACTTTTTTTATATTCATAGCGGATTCTGTTTAGGTTCCAGTTGTAGTCATTGAATTCTTTTACTAATTTATAAGTGTTGTAAAGTTTTTTTAAATCAGAGTTAGTATTAAAAAAGTTATTAACTTCATCATATTCGACAAATATATCATTTACTTTTTCTTTTGATTTTATGGAAGCGTTTTCATTATCTTGGCGATAATATAAATACGCATCCGGCGAGACAATTATTCCGTCGGCTTTTGCAATGGCCTTATACGTAAAAGATACGTCTTGGTAGCTTGCTCCCGGAGTTTCTAGGAAAAAGACGTTATTTTCTAACAGATATGATGTTCTGTAGATGGCACTCCATACTGACGAACGAATTGTTAATAAATGCCCGATTGAAGATTTATCAAGGACTTCATGGCTATTGTATTCCGATAAATATAAATCTTTGTTTTTGCCGTTTTGATTATCGAATTCAAACCAAGAAGATTTTACCATGTCGACATTTGACCGTTTTGCAAGTCTGTATAAATCTTCGTACATTGTCGAGGAGATAAAATCATCAGATTCAACAAATCCGATATAATCTCCATTTGCTGCTAATATACCTGTATTGTAAGCTTTTCCTAAGCCTTCGTTTTCTTTATGGATAACGCGAATTCTTTTATCTTGTTCGGAATATGCGTCACAAATAAGGGCAGTATTGTCTGTTGAACCATCGTTAACGATTATTATCTCAATCTCCTTAAGAGTTTGAGCAATGATGCTGTCTATACAAGCTTTGAGGTATTTATCGTTATTATAAGTCGGTACTATTATTGAAACTTTTGGCATTTTAGTCCTCTTATTTGTTTTTAACCCAATTTTCTAAAACTTTTAAAGGTGCTCTTGTTAAAGCTAAGGACCATGCCGAAATGTTTTTCGTAATAACGCTAAGAGCTGCAATATTTGCACCTTCAGCGATTTCTACAGGAGCTACAAGTACGGAGTTGGAGCCGATTTTAACCTTGTTTCCGATAAGAGTTTTTGATTTAACTTTTGTTAATGGGTTATAATTAGCAGTAATAGTGCCTGCCCCAATATTTACTTCTGAACCGATTTCGCTATCTCCGATGTATGATAGGTGGCAAGCGTTCGTGTTAGCTTTAATGACAGATTTTTTTACTTCAACAAAATTTCCGATTTTTACATTATCCTCAAGTGTAACATCGCCTCTCAGATGAGCAAAAGGTCCTATTTTGCAGCTTTTTCCGATTTTGTTTTTGCCTGTTATATAGCATGATGGGTAAATTACGGTATCTGCTTCGATTTCAGTTTCCGGAGAAATCCAAGTTGTCTCGGGGTCTATAATTGTAACTCCGTTATCCAAATGTTTTTGGATTGTTCGTTTGTTCATAATTTTTGTAGCTTCGGCTAAATGTGTTTTAGAGTTGATTCCAAAAATCTCTTCATTATTTTTTAAGATATATGCATCAACTTTAAATGACTGAGAGTTTGCCCATTTGATTATATCTGTTAAATAATATTCGCCCTGAGCATTATTGCTGCTTAATTGTGAAAATGCAGGTTTGATTTTGTCCCAATTAAGCACATAAACTCCTGCGTTAACTTCTTTCACAGCTTTTTGTTCTGAATTTGCATCTTTTTCTTCAACAATTGAGTTCAATGAACCGTCAGAATTTCTTATTATTCTTCCGTAATTTGTAGGATTTTCAAATATTGCACTCATAACTGTCAGGTCAGAACCTTTGGAACGATGTGTTTCTATAAAATCTTTTAGTGTAGATTCTGTGATTAGCGGAGTATCACCGCATAAGATGATAACTTCTCCGACAAAAGAATCCAAATGAGGAAGTACCATGCTTACAGCGTGTCCCGTTCCGAGTTGAGGAGATTGCAAAACACACTTTGCATTGCTATAGGTTTTTCTTATATATTCTTCAACACGTTCTGCTTGATGACCGACGATTATAAAATTTTCATCTGCTAATCCCGTATTATTAACTGCGTCAATAACGTATCCTACGAGAGTTTTGTCAAATATTGTATGCAAAACCTTCGGAGTTTCAGACTTCATTCTGGTTCCTTTGCCTGCTGCAAGTATTATTGATTTAATCATGTTAGTTTCTCCCTTTTACTTAAATATAACATAAATCAATGAAAAAAATAAAAGTCTGAGTGTTGGCTGTAAAAAATGCTATTCTTCGTTTTTCCAATAACTCTTTGGAAGTTCTTTGTCTAACAATTCACCAAATTCTTTATTGCTGATCCCTAAATGTCTGATAATTTCGTAGAGTGTAGTAATGTATGGTTTGTTTTTGCCATTTTCAATCATATACAAGGTTGTTTTTGCAATATCATTTTCATAACAAAAAATAGTAAACTTTAGCTTTTTTTGTTTACGGACTTTTTTGACAACTCTCCCTATGGCTTCTTGTAAAATTTTACCCTTATCTTGCATATATAAAATAATAGTGCTATTTTTAATTTTGGCAAACTTATTTTGTAACAAAAATTTACATTTATGCGTTTAGTTCAGATTTAATTTGCATTTAAAAAATGTTTATTTTAATATATTACCATACGCCGATTTATTAAAGAATGTGTTCTTTCACATTCTCTCTTAAAAAGCGGTGAGGTAAGTCAAACTATCCAAGAAAAACACCTCACAAGGTTATTGAAAAAAGCTAATAAAAACAATATAAAGGAATAAAACAATGGGTATCAAAGGTAAAAATGACAGAATGGTAGTTCTAGCTTGTGAAGATTGCAAAGAAAGAAACTACACAACAGTAAAAAACAAAAAGAACATTAAAGACAGATTAGAACTTTCTAAATACTGTCCAACTTGTAAGAAACATACAACTCACAAGGAAACAAAATAGCGTAGCTCGGTGTGAGCCGGTGTCGCGTTTGCGAAGGCAAATGCGAGCAGGGCGAACATAACGACACCGCCGTTGTGACGAAGCGTAAGCGGAGGAACGAAGCAATCTTTGATTGCACAGGCGGAAAGGGCAAGGGGAAACTTCCCCAATATGCGTCCTTAGTTCAGTCGGTAGAACGTCGGTCTCCAAAACCGGATGTCGAGGGTTCGAGTCCTTCAGGGCGCGATTTATTTAAAAGGTAATGAAAATCAATGAACAGTAAAATGACAAACATAAAAGATGCAATAATTTCATATTTTAAAGGCGTAAGATCAGAATGGGGCAAAATTACTTGGCCGGAAAAAACCAAGTTGTTGTCGAAACATTCTTTGTTGTTGCTATTGTGTTTGTATTCACTGTGTTTATCTATGTAATAGATAAAATTTTTGAGTGGGTACTTTCATTGATTTAGTTAAAGGTAGAGAACCATAAAGGGTAAGAATAATGAGTGAAAAAGACGAAATCTTAAATGAAGAACTTATGGAAGAGTCAGCTGCTGAAGGTTCAAAATCTTCAGACAAAAAGAATCAAAAGCGTTGGTATATAGTTCACACATACTCTGGCTATGAAAATAAGGTTAAGAGCAACCTTGAAAAACGTATTGAGTATATGAATATGGCTGATAAAATCTTCAGAGTTGAAGTTCCTCAAAAGACTGTTACCCAAATTAAAGCAGGAAGAAAACAGGAAAAAGAAGAAAAGATTTTCCCTGGTTATGTATTAGTAGAAATGATAATGGATGAAGACAGTTGGTATGTTGTAAGACACACTGCCGGTGTTACAAAATTCGTAGGTTCTGCTAAAAAACCGATTCCTGCAAAAGAAAGTGAAATTAAGAAAATTATTCACCGCTCAACTGCTCAAACTCAAAAAGTTGAAATGGATGTTAAGGTTGGCGAAAAAGTCAGAATTATCTCCGGACCGTTTGCTGAGTTTGTTGGTGATATTACAGAAGTTTATCCTGATAAAGCTAAGCTTAGAGCAATGGTTTCTATATTCGGTCGTGAAACTCCGGTTGAGTTAGAATACAAACAAATACAAAAGTTATAGGGGTAAATATAATTTGGCTAAATGCCAAATCCCCAATTTAAAAGCACAAAATACGTGGAAGGGGTCGCCCCCCGTTAGTACCACGAAAGGAGAAAAAAATGGCAAAAAAAGTAGTAGGAAAAATCAAGCTTCAAATCGAAGCTGGTAAAGCAAATCCATCACCTCCTGTTGGTCCTGCTTTAGGTCAACATGGTGTGAACATTATGGATTTCTGTAAGCAATTCAATGCTAAAACAGAATCACAAGCAGGTTATATTATTCCTGTTGTAATTGATGTATATGAAGACAGAAGCTTCACTTTTGTGACAAAATCACCTCCGGCTCCTGTTCTTATTAAAAAGGCATTAAATCTTTCTAAAGGTTCAGCAGTGCCTAATAAGACTAAAGTTGCAGAAATTACTCGTGAGCAATTAGAAGAAATCGCTAAAATTAAAATGAACGATTTAAATGCTACAACTATGGATGCAGCTGTAGAAATGATTAAAGGCTCTTGCAGAGCAATGGGCGTAACTGTAAAAGAAGGTTAGTCCACAATAGTAAAAAATGATGGAAGGACTTATTAGTCCGCTAATACCACGAAAGGAAAGAAATAAAATGTCTAAAATAACTAAAAAACAAAAGAAACTTCAAGAACTTCTTGCAGATTTCCAACAACCTGCAAGCGGTCGTGAAGCATTAGTAAAATTACAAGAAGTATCTAAAGAAGTTGCTAAATTCAACGAAACTGTTGAATGCCACATGAGATTAGGTATTGAAGTTAAACACGCTGACCAACAAATCAGATCAACAGTTGTTCTTCCAGCTGGTTTAGGTAAAGATGTTCGTGTTTGCGTTATCGCAAAAGGACCTAAAGTAAACGAAGCTAAAGAAGCTGGTGCTGAATTCTATGGCACAGAAGATATCATCGACAAAATTGCTGGTGGTTGGTTTGAATTTGATACTTTAATCGCTACACCTGATTGTATGGGTATGTTAGGTAAACTTGGTAAAGTTTTAGGTCCTAAAGGTTTAATGCCAAACCCTAAAACTGGTACAGTTACTCTTGACGTAGCTAAAGCTGTTAAAGATGCTAAAGCTGGTAAAGTTGAATTCAGAGCTGATAAACAAGGTATGATTCACTGTCCTATCGGAAAAGTTCAGTTCAGCAACGAAGATTTAGTTAAAAACTACGGAACTTTGGTAGATGCTGTATTAAGAGCAAAACCTGCAGCAGCTAAAGGTACTTACGTTAAGTCAATTTACTTGACTACAACAATGGGACCAAGCATTAAGATCAATTCTAAAGATCTTCAAGCCGAAGTTAAAGAAATTGTTGGTTGATATTTATAGCTGGCCTTTCGGTCAGCTTTTTTTTTAAGGGATGCTTTTTTATAATAAAAAAGCATCCCTTTTTATACCATTGCGGACTTGCTCTTAATTTTTCTTGGTTTTTCTATCAGCCTTG
>JAFQNY010000059.1 GCA_017395765.1 bacterium | reverse complement strand
CTTGCAGGGTTATGACTCCACCCAACATCCGGCGCAATTTTCTTGTTTGTAAGTGGGTCAGTATAAACAGTTACAGGCTTGTATTCGCCTGACTTTTTAGAAACCAATTGTTCTTCTTGTGATAAAAGTCCTGCTGAAGATGATGGTTTAACATTCTTTTTTATGAGGTTTTTAGGGGATAAAGCATTCACTCTGCATCTGCATCGCCAACCATTCGGAGGGTAAAAAGATGCCCAAAATGGGTCATCATATCTAAAAACAAGTCCATGCAGTTGTGCGTGTTCAGGTCTGGTCTTTGAATCAAGAACGGCAACGTATTCCCAAAATGGTCGATTGTCGGCATTATCAACCTGAGTTTTGTACCTTCCTGTTTGATAAGCTACTTGCATATTAACGGAATAGATAGTCTTTAATCGATACATTGAACCAAGCTGAACTTTTTCGGCATTACCTTTTGAATCAACGACAACTACTTCGCCCCACCACCCTTTCTTTTGCAGGGTTGGTTTTAATTCTTTCTGAAAATCTCTGAAAGTTTTTCCTTCTGATAATGCTTTATCAAGTGAGGAACGAATGTCGTTTAGGATATCTTCACGCATAGCTTTAGCAACTGTAAATGACTTTTGATGTGCATCTTGCCAAAGTTCGTACCAATCCCAAGTGAATTTGTTTTTCTTGTTCTTGAAATATTTAATCGCTAGTGCAGGGGAAAGTTTGAATAGTGCTTTAAGATTTGGCATTTATTCGCTCCTCTGCAAGTTGTGTATATTCAGGATTAAGTTCTATTCCAAGCCAATTGCGTTTTAATTTTTCTGCAACAACAGCAGTTGTTCCACTACCAATAAACGGATCAAGAACAATACCACCTTCAGGGCAACAAGCCTTTATCGGTGTATCAATTAAGTCTTGTGGGTAAGTAGCAAAGTGAGTACCTTTGTATCCTTTAGTTGAAATCTGCCAAACAGTACGTTTGTTGCGACCTTTAATCGTGCCGTCTAATATTTTTTGTTGCACTTTTTCAAAGTTTTCTTTTTTTAAGCCACAATAATTAGCACCTTTATTTATTCCACATCCTGTTTTGCAACGTCTTATTGTGGAATCTTTTATTGGCTCAAATTGTTGTTCAAAGTAATACTTTTTCTTTTTGGTAAAGAAAAACAAGTATTCAAAATCAACTGTGAATCTATCTTTAACACTTGCAGGGGTAGCATTTGGTTTATGCCAGATAATAACATTCCGAACAGTCCATCCTCTATTCATCATTTCAACGGCAAATCGAAATGGAATCAGCAATAGGCTTTTTGAATGCTTACCTCTTGCGTGTGCAACACGTGGTAAATAATCGAGATTATCAGGTAAAAAAGAAGTTTTGCCTTTAACTTTACCACCTGAAGTTATTCCTAAACAGCTTCCACCATAGGTATCGCCGATGTTAACCCAACAACTTCCGTCATCTTTTAATACACGTTTAACCTCATCAAAAATGTCGCAGAGGTGGTTGATGTATTGTTCAAAATTTGGCTCTGCACCTAATTCGCCCTCCCAACCATCATTCCATTTTGCAGGGTTTGTGTTGTAATCTCTTAAACACCAATAAGGAGGCGAAGTGATACACATATTAACCGAACAATCGGGAATCTCTTTTAGGATTTCAAGAGCGTGTCCTGTAAAAATTTTATTCTTCAAGTCCATCCGACCTCCCTTGCAGTTCACAAAGGAACAGAGCTTTTTGAAGTGTTTCTTCAAACTTTTTTGAATGCAAATTCTTTAAGGATAGTAGCTCGTAGGCTTCCTCATAGCTTTCGCACGATTCAAACAATGAAATTAATGGAGCAAGAATTGATTGAGCTTGTTTTGTTAAATCAGCACCACTTAAGAATTGGTACAATTCCTCAATTTGTTCTTGTCCGGGAATTGATGTTTTTTCTTTAAACTCTTTAAAATCAGAAGACGGAGGGATAACAACTTCTTCCCTTATTTCAAAGTCCTCATCTTCTAATCCGTAGTTTTTAATAAAGTATTCTTTTGTGAATTTAACTCCTGTATCAAAGAGGATTTTATCTCTTTGAGCTAAAGTTAAATCAACATCTTCAGGCTCGTACATTTCAAAAACAGGAACTTCTGCGTTTGGATAGTTGAGTTCATAAACCCATTGGATAAGCTGATTTATTACACTCTCGACAAGTTTTCTATCGGAATCAATGATGTCTTGCCTTACTTCCATATGCGTATTGCTCGCAGCATAACTTCCACTTGAGCCAATTTCAGTAGTAAGGGTTTGACCGAGAATAGCTTTAGAAATTTCTGCATTCATTTTATTGATTAGCTTTTCAAATATCTCGGCAGATGATGATTTGTTGGCTTCTTGAATTTCAACTGAAGAATCGTCAGGAATGACGGCAATAGCATCTTGTACCATTTCTTCAAGCATATCTGCTAGGCTT
>JAFQNY010000058.1 GCA_017395765.1 bacterium | reverse complement strand
TTTACATTTAGGGATGAATATTTTTTAGAAAGGTACAGGAGAGATGGCATTAACAGTTAACACAAACATTTCGTCAATCATTGCACAAAGAAGTTTAAACAATGCAACAGATGCAATGAACAAGTCTATTGAAAGAATGACAACAGGTTACAAGATTAACAATGCGCAAGATGATGCAGCAGGTTATTCGATTTCAAATATGTGGGAAACAAAACTTGGTTCGTTAGATGTTGCAATGGATAATGCAGCTACCGGTTTAGACTTATTAACAACAGCAGCTGAAACTTATGGTTTATTAACAAGCCACTTACAACGTGTTAGAGACTTGACCGAACAAGCATCAAACGGTACTTATGGTTCACAGTCATTAAAGGCTATCCAAGCTGAGATTTCTTCTCGTTTATTAGAAATCAACCGTATTTCAGCTAACTCTGAATTTAACGGAATCAAATTAATGGCTTACAACTTAGACAAAAATGATAACGAAGAAGTTGGTATTACTGAAGAAGGACTTAACCTTCAAGTTGGTCTTTATGCAGACATAAATTCGATTATTAAACTTGACGTTGAATTATTTGCAAACGCAAGTTTGACAGGTTTATTCAGCGGAGATTTAGCTTCTGTAACATCACAAAGTGGAAAACAATTATCAGAACTTATCACTGCAGCAAAAGGTGATGTTACAGCATTAGGAGATATTGAAAATATTGAAGCTTTTGCGGCTGCTTGTTGTGGTTTAACATACGAAGGTGAGGATGGTTTCTACTTACAAATAGATAAAGATTGTACAGCAAAAGAAATGTTACAATTCCTAGATTCTGCTATTAACGATATTTCAAACAGAGTAACAAAAATTGGTGCGGTACAAAACAGAGTGCAATCTGCAATTTCAGCTCTTGATGTTCAATCACAAAACTTAACATCATCATTATCAACGCTCAGAGATACTGACATTGCAGATGAATCATCAAATTATATTCAACAGCAGATCTTGCAACAAGCTTCTGCAACATTGTTGTCAACAGCTAACCAGTTGCCAAGCATTGCTTTGAATTTAGTATAATGTTTTTAAAATTATAAAATATTTGTTGTTGATTGGGATATGTACTTATATGTGGGATTGGATTCGTTCAATCCCTTTTTATTATATTATAGCTTGATATTCAGCCTGCTTTACTTTTACCCCTGTTTTTGGTATTATTAACCCTGTAGACACATAAAGAGGAGTTTTAGTTATGGGATTAATGACTGGTAAAAAAGGTATAATTTTTGGCGTATCAAATACTCACGGTATAGCATATGCAATTGCTCAACAATTATTTAATGAAGGTGCTGATATTGCGTTTACATATGCCGGTGATATTATGGAAAAACGTGTTAGACCTCTTGCAGAAGGTATGAATGCAAAATTGATTATGAACTGTGATGTTACTAAAGAAGATGAAGTTGCTGCAGTTTTCGCTGAGTGTGAGAAAATTTACGGTAAATTAGATTTTGTGGTTCATGCAGTTGCTTACGCTACACGTGAAGATTTGATGGGTAGATTTATTGATACTTCAAAAGAAGGTTGGGATATTGCAATGGGCGTAAGTGCTTATTCTTTAGTTTCAATTTGTAAACATGCAGAACCTCTTTTGAATGAGGGTGCTTCTGTGTTTGCTCTTACATATTTAGGTTCTGAATATGTTGTTGCAAACTATAACGTAATGGGTGTTGCTAAAGCTGCCTTAGAATCTTCAATGAGATATTTAGCTGCAGATTTAGGTAAAAAAGGAATCAGAGTTAACTGTATTTCCGCAGGCGCTGTTAAAACTCTTGCAGCAAGCGGTATTGCCGGTTTTGGTAAAATGTTGAAAGCTGCAACTGCAAAGGCTCCTTTAGGCAGAAACGTTGCCTTAGAGGATGTCGGAAGAGCCGGTTTATATTTAGCATCTGATTTATCAACAGGAACAACAGGTCAAATCCTATATGTTGACTGTGGTTGTCATGCTGTATATGCGTCTATTGATGAAATGGATTTAATAACAAAAAGTATGGAATAAGTTAAAAAAGAACCGGACTCTCAATGAGAGTTTGGTTCTTTTTTTTAAGTTTT
The DNA here is from genome assembly GCA_017395765.1 of bacterium. Taxonomy (GTDB): domain Bacteria; phylum Cyanobacteriota; class Vampirovibrionia; order Gastranaerophilales; family Gastranaerophilaceae; genus CAG-196. The sequence continues at coordinate 7,748 of JAFQNY010000058.1, read as the reverse complement.
GGAGTGTGTTATGAAGAAGTTTTTTGTAGTTATATTAGCGTTTATTCTGTCTGTAAATATTGTTAAAGCAGCAGTTTTACCTTTCTCTCAAGGTTTTGATGCTACGGTTAAAACACCTCTGTTAGTATTGGTATATGCTCAATGGGCAGATAATTCCGCCGGAGTTTTGCAAACTTTTAGAAATATACAAAATAAGTACGGAACACAGTTTAATTATACAGAATTAGATATTGCAACTCCTGATGCAAAGGCATTTAATCAAAAATTTCATATTTATCCGAATCTCCCGTATATTTTAATGTTTAGAGATGGCGGAAAGGTTTCAAGATATATTCAAAAAGATTGTGCAAACGATTTTGCTTGTATTGATTCAAAATTAAAAACATTTATACAATAAGGTGATAAAGATGGTTAAGCAAACAATTCTACATGATGAGCATATAAAATTAGGCGCAAAGATGGTTGATTTTGCAGGTTGGCACATGCCCGTTCAATATGCTTCGATTATAGAAGAGCATAATAATGTAAGAAACAATGTGGGTTTGTTTGATGTGTCGCATATGGGGGAAATTTTTGTTAAAGGTAAAGATTCTTTAACTTTGTTAAATAAGCTTGTACCGCAAGATATTTCTAAACTTATAGTTTCCAAGGCCGTTTATTGTCAATTAACTAACCTTAATGGCGGGATCAAAGATGATTGGATTATTTACAAATTGGAAGATGATGCTTATTTAATAATTGCGAATGCTTCAATGACAGAACAAGACGTTAATTGGGTAGCTTTGAATAAAGGAGATTTAGATGTTGAAATTATAAATGAATCTCATAATTATTCTATGATTGCTATTCAAGGTCCAAAGGCTTGTGATTTAATTACGGATTTAGGCATTACTTCTATTCCAGATTTTTTTACAATTAAAAAAGATGTGATAAATAATATTGAAGTTTTTGTTTCCAGAACAGGTTATACTGGCGAAGATGGTGTGGAAATAATATTAAAAAATCGCTATGCTGTTGAAATCTGGAATCTTTTATTAAAAAAAGGGCAAGTTTATGGTGTAAAACCGATAGGGTTGGGTGCAAGGGATACATTGAGATTAGAAGCTTCTATGCCTTTATACGGCAATGATTTGGATGAATCAACAACTCCTATTGAAGCCGGATTAACTTGGTCTGTAGATAAAGATAAGTCAGTTGATTATAATGGCAAAAGTAATATATTACAACACATTCAGAACGGTACAGAAAGAAAACTTATCGGTTTTAGGATGATAGATAAAGGTATTGCTCGTCATGAATATGAGGTATGGCATAACAATGATAAAATCGGTGTTGTAACAAGCGGTGGAATATCTCCAACAAGAGGTGATAATATAGGTTTGGCTTATATCAAAACTCTAGACAATCTATCTGTTGGTTCTACAATTCAAATAAAGATAAGAGATAAGTTTTATAATGCAGAAATTATTAAACGACCTTTTATTCAAAAGCGAAATAAAAAATAATATTTATAAAGGAGAATATCTGTTATGAATGAAAACATACTATGTACTAAGACTCATGAATATTTGCTGGAAAATAACGGGCAATATGAAGTTGGGATTACTGATTATGCTATAGAACAGTTGGGCGATATTGTATTTATTGAATTGCCTGAAGTAGGCACTGCTTTTTCTAAGAATGAAGTTTTCGCTACTATCGAATCTGTAAAAGCTGCATCTGAAATTTATTTACCAATATCAGGTGAGGTTGTTGAAATAAATGAAGAAGTTGTTGATAGTCCTGAATTATTAAACGATGATAGTTATAATAAAAAATGGCTTGTTAAAATTACTTCAACTGCAGATCAGCTTGAATTTTCAGATTTATTAGATTACTCAGATTATAAAGAAGAAATTGAATAATGATTAGTTTTATTGCTCATACTGATGATATCAGACAAGAATTATTAAAAGAAATTTCGTGCAGTTCTATTGATGAACTTTTTGAAAGAATTCCGGTAAAATTTGAAAATTTTAACATGAGTTCTGCTTTAAGTGAATTTGAAACTCAGAAAAAGATAAAAGCACTTGCAAAAAGGAATAAAACGGAAAACATATCTTTTTTAGGAGGGGGTATTTATAATAAATATGTTCCTGCATGTATTAATCAAATATTACAAAGGTTTGAGTTCTTAACTGCCTATACTCCATATCAACCAGAGATTTCACAAGGTACCTTACAAATTATTTATGAATATCAGACAATGATTTCAAGAATAACAGGTATGGATATTGCAAATGCTTCTATGTACGACGGAGCATCAGCTTGTGCTGAGGCAATACTAATGTCACATAGAATTGCTCGAGGTAAGAAAAATCGTGCTCTTATCTCAGAGAATATAAACCCTGAATATAAGGAAGTTATTAAAACTTATTGTTGGGCTCAAAATATTGAGATTGAATGGTTTTCACAACTCCCTGCAAATACGGCTGATTATTGTTGTGTTTTAATTCAAAATCCGGATTATTATGGAGAAATAAATAATTTAACAAAATCCGATACGATTCTTGTTGTTATAGCTAATTTAAGTGCTTTATCAATTTTGGAGCCTGTGCGTGAGGCAGATATTGTTGTCGGAGATATACAAACTTTAGGCCTTTCTACGTCTTATGGAGGTCCTCATGCTGGGTTTATGGCGTGTAAAGAGGCTTATATGCGACAACTTCCGGGTAGATTAGTTGGGAGAACACTGGATAAAGATGGTCAAACTGCGTACACATTAACAATTCAAACTCGGGAACAACATATAAAAAGGGAAAAAGCTACGAGTAATATTTGTTCAAATCAATCTTTAATGGCTTTAGCTGCAACACTATACTTAAGCTTAATGGGAGAAGATGGTTTTAGGCAAACCGGTTTAATTTCAGCCGTGTTAGCACATAAGTTGGCAACTTTACTGGAAGAAAAGAATATCAAAATATTAAATAAAACATTTTTTAATGAGTTTGTTATTCAAGTTGAAGATGCTGAAAAGTTTTTGTCGAGATTGTTGCAGAAAAATATTGTCGGAGGCTTAAAATTAGATTCAAACAGAATTTTGGTTTGTGCCACAGAAATGAATTCTGAAGATGATATTAAAGCTTATATTGATGCTATTTAAAATTTAAGGAGAAATAATGAGTCGATTAATAGGAATTATCGGTATAATAGTAATTTTTTTAATTTGTTATGCCTTATCAAATAACAGAAAAGCGATTAATATAAAAACAATTGGTACCGGTTTCTTATTGCAAATATTATTAGCTGTATTTATTTTTAAAGTGCCTTTAGGTCAAAAGATTTTTATGCTAATCGGGGAATTTATTCGCAAAATTTTAGAATTTGCTTATGAAGGCGGTTCTTTTGTGTTTGGTCCGCTTTTGAATAACGGACGGTTGGCTGAGCTGTTTGGAAATAATTATAGTATATTCGCTTTACAGTTAATTTGTTCGAGTATATTTATGATGGTTTTGGTAAATATTCTATATTACTATGGCATTATGCAAAGAGTCGTTGCTTTATTAGGTAAAGCAATGAATAAAATAATGCAGGTTTCCGGAGCAGAAGCTTTGTCTAACGTCGCAAGTGCTTTTGTAGGTCAAATTGTAGCTCAAATAATGATTAAACCTTATTTGGAAAAATTAACTCGTTCTGAATTATTAGCATCTATGGCCGGTTCTATGGCATGTATTTCAGGTGCGATTATGCCTATATATATTTCAATGGGTATTCCTGCCGAATATTTGTTGGCTTCTTCTGTTATGGCGGCTCCGGGGGCATTAGTTCTGTCTAAAATTGTTTATCCTGAAACAGGTGAGCCTGAAACTCGTGACAATATAAGAATTTCAAAGCGCAGAACTTTTACGAATGTTTTTGACGGAATTTCCAGCGGGGCTTCAGAAGGTATGAAAGTTGCAATAAATGTTACTGCAATGATTTTAGCGTTGGTAGCTCTTGTTGCATTTGTAGATTGGACTTTAGGTATTACCGGTAATTTATTGTTTAAATATGTTCCCGGATTCTCTAATTTTACATTTTTACCGGACTTATCCTTAAAATTGATTTTAGGTAAGATTTTCTCAATTTTTGCGATTATTATTGGTGTTCCTTTACATGACGCTTCTTCTGTCGGAGCTTTAATGGGTACAAAAATTGTTTTGAATGAAATGGTAGCTTACGTACAGTTATCAAATATTAAAGAAATTTTAGATCCAAAAAGCTTTATGATTGCAAGTTTTGCTCTGTGTTCGTTTGGTAATTTTGGTTCTATTGCTATTCAAATTGGTGGTATTGGAGAGTTAGCTCCGAATCAAAGAAAGAATCTTGCAAGGTTAGGTTTAAGAGCTTTAATATGCGGGACTTTAAGTTGTTATTTATCAGCAGCAATAGTTGGTGTCTTGTTATAAGAATCAATAGCTAAGATTTCGATTTTATTATGTAGCTTTTTTATATGGTTGATTTTTTCTTCAGCCAATGTTAACAAGCTTATGTAACGGTTTCTTTCTGTGCTTAATTCAAGTTTGTTATATAGCGTTAAGTCATAATATATTGAATTAAATTCCTTTATTATACAAGTTTCCTTTGTTGATACAATTAATGATTCTAAAAAGCTTAATTCGTCAAAAACAGTGTTTAAATCCTTTATTAATGCTTGATTATTCTTTTTCAACATAAATACCTCCTATACTATATAAAATAACCTGTTTATTATATAAGTATAACAAGTTGACGTTAAAAATTTTTAATATATTTTCCAATTTACAAAAATTTACATTATTTGCAAGAGATAAAAGCATTAAGATAATGAATTAATTCGTTAAATACAAAATAGATTGGGGTTTTGAGTCTGTTTTTTAAATATTCGTTAACAGTATCTAAAATTTCAAGTAAAGTGTATTCTGTAATGTTATTATCAATAAAATCTTCATAAATGTTTAATAAATAAGCGTAAGTGTCATCACCACTGTGCATTTTTATTTGAATGAATGCTTTTTTAATTTTTTCGTTATTAAAATTAACTGTTAGAATGTTTTTATATAATTTTGCAGATTTGATAATTTTTGACATTAAAACATCTTCCGGAAAATATTGTAACATTGTTTCAAAATAGTTAATAAACATTTCATACAAATATTCAAGACTTACTCCCTTAAAATTAAATTTTGTGGTGTAGTAATCTTTGAAAAATAATTTTAAATCTCTGTCAGAGTTATCAAATACTTCTTTTAGAGTTTTAAATTCTGAAGTTATTCCAATGTCTTTTAAATAATTTTCGATTAGCGATAATTGATTAATTTTATTTTTTGATTTGTTCAGATTGTAATATAAATCTCTGTTTGGAACATTTTCTGTATAAACATTTGTTGTATAAATTTTGTTTAAAATTTTTAATAAATCGGATGCACGTAATCCGTTTTCTTTAATCATCGTCCAGTATTTATGGAGTAACTTAAATACCGGAGATTCTTTTTCTTTGCCTGATAATTTTTCTCCGAATATTATTTTATAATAAACTTCCTGATATGCCTCAGGAAGCTTAAGTTTAGTGTCGTTTCCAATTGTTAAATACTTAGTTCGTATTGTTCTTATAGCTTTTTCGTTTTTTTCGGAAGTTTTTTTGTAGCATTCGCAAATAGAATGCAACAGCAACGATACAGAAACAAATCTGTTTAAGCCATCAACGATAATATATTGATCGGAAGACTGCTGTTCTAAGTATATAATACCTAAATCTACTTTTTGGATAAATTGTTCTTCTTCAAAACTAAAATTTAACAGATTCAGTAGGTCATCTTCTAAGCTTGCAAAACTTAACGAAGATAATCTTGTAGAATTATTTAAAAAATTAAGAAGATTAACAATTTCCATAAAATATTATTCAACCAAAATAAAACCGCCGGAAGGAACGTTTTTGAGCCTGTCGCCTTCAATTTTAGCTCTTAAATTTTTAATATATTTATAAACATAGTCTCTAGGTAGCTCCAGTAATTCTGCTAAATCTTTGGCGAAGACTGTTTTTCCAATGTTGTTAATAAAATATTCAAAAACTAATTGTTCTCTGTCAGTTAAAGATTTTTTTAATACAATATTTAAATCTGAATTTGATGAATATTCTTCAACTTTTTCAAGCAAACTATCATTTTTAATATTTTTATCTTTTGATTGTTTTTCCGAAAGTGTTTCTTTTAAAGTTTTTTCTATTATAGTTTTATTTTTGTTATTTGATGTTTCATTTATGACGCTAGCAGATTTTTTTTGCAAATCTTTTTTGTCTATAGAAAAAGGTGTATGAGATATTTGACGTTCTCTTTTAAAAGCTCTTTCTGCAATTGCAGAGAATCCGTCACTCATATTTTTATTAGTGTTTGATGATGTACCTTTTGACATGACAATATCAACAACATCATTGGTTTTTTTAGTTTCTTCAACAGTTTTCCCTAATCTTGCTGCAAACTCTTCCAGCGTAATCTTTTCCAAAGAACTTCTCCACTGTCTTATCTCTTCCTTTGTCAAATAATTAGGCATTAAACGTCTCCTATATTAACCTGTGATAGTCTTAATTCCCCTAACGGATATCTTTATTATAATGTATCATAAAATTTTTAAAAATAAACAATATATTGCGTGATGTAAAGATTTATTTATTTAAAATTCTTGAACTAAACGTCCCGGTAAATTACTTTGTTGAATAGAAAATAATAATGACTCAGCACTTTGTTTATTTTTAAAGATTCCGACTTGTAATGTATAATTGTTTGAACCTATACATTTAACAATAGGATTTAAAGCCGAGCCGGTTTCTAGAATTATATCTTTGGCAACTTTAGCCTGTTCAGCAGAGGTGTATGTGCCGATATAAACTTTGTAGATCGGATTGATATCAGAGGTTTGAACAGTATTTGTCATTTGTTCTTGTTTGGTCTCTTTTTCAATATCTTTTTCCTTTTTTGATTTAGATAATGCAGGTAAATTTGGTTCTTCTTTTTCGTCTTTAACACCTCGCATCATTTCAGAAAAAGACCTACCTTGGTCTTCATCTTGAATCAGAGCCAATCTGTTATCAATTGAATTTTTTATTTCTGTAATGTTTTCAGGTTCAGTCTCTTGTTGATAATCTCCAATTGAAACATCAACCGGAGGGATAAAGGATTTGAATAAATATGTTGAAACTAATAACATTCCAAAAAAAGATATTACAAAAAGTTTTACTAAAGAATAATCTTTTTTTACATTATTTTTCATATATTTCTTATAGCCTTTAGTAGCCATTTTAAACACCCCTTACTTTTGTTGAAGCAAGTATTATATCCTCAAGTTCTTCTGAATACTTTGTCATAACATTAATTGCGAAGTCTTTAATGTTTTCAATCCCAAGTTCGCTTAATAATCCTGAAGCTGCTACCGGCGCTCCTTCTGAAATTATATTTAGTCCGGTATGAATAAGAACTGAATTGATTGATTTTGTAGCGATAGAAACTGAAAGTTTTCTGTTATCAATTATTAAATCGTCACCATTTCTGATAACAGTTATATTGTAACTTTCCAGTAATTCTTTAATAATGGTTATAAGTAAACGCTGTCTTAAAACACCTTCAACAAGGCCGATATTAAACTGTTCAGAAATAAAGCTCAACATCGATTTACTGTAAATAGGTTCATTATTAATGACATCTTCTATGTCAACCATTTCTGTTAAATCAACTCGACATTCACCTATAAATGCTACT
>JAFQNY010000057.1 GCA_017395765.1 bacterium | reverse complement strand
GTTGAAAACATTTTGCTAAGATTGTATCAAAATGCTGAATTTGATGCTAAAAAAGCTGAACGCGGTATTATCTATATCGATGAAATCGATAAGATAGCAAGAAAGTCTGAAAACACATCTATTACACGTGATGTTTCAGGAGAAGGTGTTCAACAAGCTTTACTTAAACTTATTGAAGGTACAGTTGCAAATGTTCCTCCTCAAGGTGGAAGAAAACATCCTCAAGCTGAAATGATTCAAATTGATACAAGCAATATCTTATTTATTGTAGGCGGAGCTTTTGTTGATTTGGATAAAATAATCGGACATAGGGTTAAAGAGGGTTCTTCTATCGGTTTTGGTAAAACTGCACCAACTCAAGCTGAAAAAGAATTAGCAGCTGCAAGAATGTTGAAAAAACTACAACCTGAAGATTTATTAAAATTCGGTTTAATTCCTGAATTTATAGGTCGTATTCCGGTATATGCAGTGTTAGATGCATTAAATGAAGATACTTTAAAAATGATTCTGACAGAGCCTAAGAATGCTGTTCTAAAACAATATAAATGTTTGCTTGAAATGGATGGCGTAGAATTAGATTTTGAACAAGAAGCAGTTGATTTAATTGCTCAAAAAGCTATCAAGCGTAAAACCGGAGCAAGAGCATTACGTTCAATTGTTGAAGAGCTTATGTTGGATGTAATGTATGATATTCCTTCTGATTCTTCAATCAAAAAGTTCACCATAACCAAAGACATGGTTGAAAAAAAAGATGAAGAAGTAACTGCAGAAGTGATTCAATTAGAAAAGAAATCTCAAGCAGAAATAGCATAAATAAAGACTCCCTAAACAGGGAGTTTTTATATTGACATAATGTTAGGTTTGCCTTACAATTGTTCAAGAGGAGATTTCTATGGAGAAGTTATCATCAAGTTTAGAAGATTATCTTGAAATAATATACAATAAGTTTAAGGCGGATAACGGTATAAAGGCCATAGATATATCAAAGGAATTAAATGTTTCCAGAGCCTCGGTTTCAGAAGCTTTGAAAAAATTAGAAAAAAAAGGTTATGTAAACTATGGATATTACGGAAAAATATCTTTAACCGAATCCGGAATAAAATCTGCTGAAATGATCGTGTCAAAGCATCAGATTTTGCAAAAGTTTTTTGAAAAAGTTTTAAATCTTAATATTAAAGAAGCTTCTGAAAATGCTTGTAATATAGAGCATGTTATTACAGAAAATGCATTTAATCAGATAGTTAAATACGTTGAAAAGTTATGAATACAATAAAAATTCTTGGTAAATACCTTGACCAGCCGTTATTAATAGCAAAATTTAAGAAAAAGGTTCCTATAATCTTAACATCAGGAGCTGCTTATTTTGCATATAAAGATATTAAAAATGAAGAAAATCGATTAGAACAAAAGAAAAAGGCTATAAAAATAGGTTCTGTTTTTGCTTTGACTATAGCTTCTGCTTTGGCTGCTCCTAAAGTAGCAAACAAAATTTTTAAAACTTCCGAGAAAAGTATTAAAAATATTAAGTTTGAGCTTAATGATGTTTGTGATAAATTTATCAAAAATAATTCCCAATTAGACGAAGAAACTCTAAAGATTGTAAATAAATCAAAATCAAAGGTTTTAAAGTTTAAAGAAATTAAGCATTTATTTAATAATTTAGAAAAAAAAGAAAATGGACAACAATTTTTGGAAAAACTTATACCAAATCCTGAAAACATAACATCTAAAGAGATTTTTTCAGAAATTGGACGGCTTTCATTACTTGGGTTTATACCGGTTCTTGGAGGGATAACCGGTGGTATTATAGGGGATAAATTAACTGAAAATAATTGGAAAGATTTTGTTCCAAACAAGGTTAAAGAGGGTGCTTATCAATACTTGGCAAACATATTTTTATGTAATGTCGGAGCCGGAGCCGCTTTGGCTTTAATGGAAAAAGGTCATGTAAAATCGAAAAATACCAGAGCTTTTGGTATGGTTGGCGGGATTTTAGCGACAGGTGTTATCGGAGGCAGTGCTATTGCAAACTTTATTGGTAATAAAATTATAAATCCTATATTTGGTAATAAATCTTCATCGAATATATATTCAGAAAGAAAGCCGGAGGCGCTTGATATTGGACTTCACGTTGATGATGTAGCAACTGTTGCAGTTATGTCCGGTTTGAAATGGATAGAGCCTGCTCTTCCGATAATGTATGCTATATCAGGTTATAGAGCCGGTATTGGTTACAGAAATGGGAAAACATCTGAACAATAGAGCTTCTGTATGGCAACTTGTAATAAATCGTTAGTCATGCTACAATTATTTTTGCCGTACTCCCCGGGGACGTAGCGAATCTCTCGACTCGAACGCTTTTGCGAGGGGCAGAGCCTACTGTGAGGGATATCGGGAATTTGCCTATGTAATTATGGCTGTTGATATTTTAGAATTATATGGCGTAAGCTATCGAACCGTGTCAGGATGGAAACATAGCAGCACTAAGATAATCCTTGCGGGTGTGTAATCTCTGAAAAGTAGGTTATACTTACAGAATCAAATTTTTTATATTTCGATAGGTAGTGGTACGGCTTTTTAAATAGGGATACAACACTAGCAAATCAATGATTACATTTAAAGCCAATTATTTAACAACCAATTATATTCCGAAAGTCAACCCGAAAGAATCAAATTTAACGCAACGGGTTTCTTTTGTCAGCTTTAATTTGAAAGATAAAAATGATTTACAAACCTTGAAAAATCTTTCTCGAAATTGGCTTGGGAAAAGTTTTGCATTCAGAATTTACGATGATTTTAAAAACCACTCAAAAGCTCCGCTAAAAGAATATCCTCTATACTTTTACGGACTAACTCTTCAACAAGATAATTTCGAAAAACTAGATCCTAAATTAATGTTAGGTATTGCAGAAGCGGCTCCGTTAATTGATGATACATTTAATACTTTTTGTGACTTTTATACGTATAATGACTGTGAAATAAACTTTATTCAAGCTAATCCAAAAAGTAAGTATCCAAATTATTCCAATGGTTATAAGGACATTGGAAAAATGCTTATTAATTGTATCTCAAATGTTTTTTCTAATTCAAATATATGGGTAGCACCGGCAGCGGATGCGATTGGTTTTTATGAGAAATTAGGTTTTGAAAGTTTTCCGGGAATTTTAGAGATGGTCTTAAAAAAAGGCTCTCAATTAATAAAAAAATAAAGGTTAAATTCACATGATAACATTTAAAGCTCAGTATATAGATAGTACGAATATAATCAAAATCGCAGATAATAAGAATAAAAATGCCCACAAAGTTTCTTTTATCGAACTCGATGCAAAAGACCCTTCTGACTTAAATGCTATTCGAAAAGTTGCGAGTTCTTGGGATAAGTATTCTTATGCTTCTGATATATATAATCACGCTTTAAGTGCTCATTTATGGAATGAAGATACAGGTCAAGCGTTTTTTGCATTAACAGAACAACGCAATAATTTTGAAAAAGCGAATCCTTTTGACATTTTGGGGATTTGTGAAATAAGAAAACGTTTCGGCACAAATTATTATCTTAATTATATACAAACAGATCCTGAGTTTATGTTTGAACCATTAAGGTTTGGAGAAGCTACATATAAAAATATCGGTAAAGCTTTGATAAAAAAGGTATTGGATTATTTCCCTAAAAAGAATTTGGTTCTTCATGCGACTTCTTCAAGTATTGATTTTTATAAGAAAATAGGCGGTATAGTTATTAATCCTGATTCAAAATATATTCTTTTAAAAAACGGGTTGTTAAATAAAATAGTGTAATTAGGATTCATTATCAACTGAAGAAGCTTTACGTAATGCGATAATTTCTTCTTTACGTTCAAGTTTTTCGTATAGTTGAGAGTTTATTTCTCCGCCAATTAAAATCAAGATGGACGTGTAATACATCCACATCATCATAATAGCAAAACCTGCGATTGTTCCGTAGATAAAATTATAGGTATGTAAATTATTGATATATATAGAAAATCCCCAAGATCCTAACAACCAAGAAATACAGAAAAATATTGAACCAGGTAATGCACTGTGTCTGCGGAGTTTTTCGTGACCTGTTAAATCCGGAAGGATGTAGTAACTAAGGTATGCTAGTATAAATAATGTTAAAAATGCAAAAGGCCATCTTACAAATAACATTATGTTTGCGAGATGTTCGGTCATTCCAATATAAGTTACGAGAAATTTTACAATAACTTTACCAAAGACAATTAATGTAATACTTAAAAATAAGACTAAAGTATTAACAAGAACCATTACAAGTGCTAATAACCTTGAATAAAAGAAATTACGAGTTTCCTTCACTTTATATGCTCTATTAAGTCCTTTGGCAACAATTGCAACTGTGTTTGTGGATAAAAATAATGTAATACAAAAACCCAAGACTGCAATTAAACCGCCTTTTGATACGAAAAATACTTCGTTTAATACCGTATTTATAACATTCAGTGCATCTGATGGTACAACATTTTGCATAAATGAAAAAATCGGGTTCATGAAATAATGTTTACCAATCCAACCAAACAGTGCCGTTAAAAATAATAAAAACGGGCAAATTCCGATGCAGAGCATAAAACCCATTTCTGAAGCCATGCCAAAAAAGTCGTTTTCTACAACAGAATCTACAATATTTTTAATAGATTTAATCTGATTTTTTATAATTAATTTTAAATTCACAATATAATCTCTTTCAATAACTTATTAACAGATTCATTAATTGAAGCTTTAATCGTGCAACCGGCAGCAAAGGTATGACCGCCACCGTTAAATTTTTCGCAAATTTTTGCAACATCGATTCTTTTGCTTCTCATCGAAACTTTAGTTAATTTATTTTCTACTTCCTTTAGAACAAAAGAAACTTCTGTGGTATCAATTGCTCTGAGTGTTTCAGCTATTCCGTCGGTATAATCATCTCCGGCGGAGAATTTTTCTAAATCTTTTTTATAAACAGTTGTATAAGCAATTTTATTATCGTTTAAAAATTCAGCTTTGTTAACGCAATAATTTTGAAACATGACAAAGTTTTTAGTTTTTGTTTCATAGCATTGTTTGTATAAATAATTAGGGTTTGCGCCTAAATCAACTAAGTCAGCAACTGCTTTAAATACATTTGACGTGGTATTTTCAAATCTGAAATTGCCGGTGTCAGTCATTATTGCAACATAGAGCGCTTCTGCTGCAGCTTTTGTTATTTCCCATTTGTTTTTCTTAAAATAATTATATAAAACTTCTCCACAAGAACTTGCTTCGGGTTCTATAATCTGATAATCTCCGAATTTTGGATTAGTTTTATGATGATCAATATTTATTGTGCATTTAGCTTTGTCAAATAGAATTTTAGAATCTCTTACCCTATCAATCGCTGCAACATCCAGTGTTATTACTAAATCATAAACTAATGAAGAATCAAAGTATCTCTCTGCTAAATTTATATTGGGTAAGAATTTGTAATTAAATGGAATGTTAGACACGACATTCATATCAGCTTTAATTTTAAATCTGTTATAAATCATTGAATACATTGCACACATTGAACCTAATGTGTCACCATCAGGGTTTACGTGTGTTAATAAAAGTATCTTTTTCGAATGTTTTATGATATCATCTAAATTAAATTCCATTACAACATGATAACATAAAGATAACGAGAATTTTATATGGGAAAAGTTCTTTACACAGATTTTGAAGGGGTTGATGACATCATTTCTACAATGATGGATAATCCGCAGTTAAAAAAAGCTTTAACCAGAACAAATTTATACAAATTTTGGAATAATATTTTACCTGAAAAATTTAAAAATAAATCAAAACCATATGGAATGCTACCTGGTGGGATAATGACTGTAGCATGCCAGAATCCTGTAGTTGCTCAAGAATTATCTTTGCATAAAATAATGCTTTTGAAAAAATTCGAACCATTTGCTAAATCTCTAAAAATTAGGGTTACCGACTTGAGATTTGATTCAAAAAAGTGGGCAGATGTTTCGACTTAATTTGTAACAATTTATTAAAATTACTTAAAATTTTAGCAAATTTATCTTTTATAGTTGTTGTATATAATGTACAATTTTATAATAAATATTAATCCTAGTTGTAAAAGGAATAAAAAATGCAAATCCCTAAAATTAATAACTATTATAATTTTAATAAATATACATCATTCAAAAACAATGATAAAAAACAAAATCAAGCTGCAGAAATCAGCAGACTTAGACTTGCGACAAGTTTTTTAACCGATGAGCAAATTGCAAAGATTAATAAAGAAGGTACTTTACCAGATAATGCTAAATTTATTTTTGATGGATTTGATTGCAGTTACTACGTTGCCAATAATTTTTTTGGCATAAGAGCAGGATCTAAAGAATTACCTGAAGGTTTCGAAGTTAAAAAGAATATTATAGGGCAAGCCCGTGCAGTCCCCCAACATACAAAGATAACGTTAATTAAATAAGCCTAAAGAAATTTATTATTGGGCTTTGAACTACACCCACTAATCAGATTTCATGATAGCTCATAATGTAACGTTTTGTAACAAAAAAGTCGTAGGATGGGTTGAACATTTACATTCAACCCATCAACTTTAATTCAGATCCAAAATTAATCCACAGAGAAGATTTCTTTAATATCTTCCATTGTTAAAGATTTTGTAATATTTCTATCAATTGAAACTACGCTATCAACAAGGTCGCGTTTTCTGCCTTTAATTTTTTGAATTTTTTCTTCAACCGTATTTTTTGTAATAAGTCTATATACAAACACTTTTTTAGTTTGTCCGATACGGTAAGCTCTATCAGTTGCTTGATCTTCAACCGCAGGGTTCCACCAAGGGTCATAATGGATTACATAATCCGCACCTGTCAGGTTCAAACCTGTTCCACCAGCTTTTAAGCTTATTAAGAATATTGGAATATTTGGATTATTATTAAAGTTTTCTACCGCAGCTTGTCTGTCTTTAGTCTTACCTGTTAGGTATTCATAAGGAATTCCGCTACGTTCTAACCAGCCTTTAATAATATCCAGCATGTCAACAAATTGGCTGAATAAAAGAACTCTGTGTTTTTCTTGAATGATTTGTTCAAGCATGCCTTTTAAGTATTCAAACTTACCTGATTGAATAACACCTTTAACATGTTCTTTATCATAAAGTTTAGGGTGACAACAGATTTGACGAAGTCTAAGAAGTGCTGAGAATATTGACATTCTGCTCTTTTCAAGACCATTAAGCTCAATGCTCTTAAATAATTCTTCTTTAGTACTATCAAGCACTTCAAGATAGAAATCTCTTTGCTCATCAGTAAGCTCGCAGTATGCCATGTTTTCAACTTTATCCGGTAAGTCTTTTGCAACATCTCGTTTCATACGTCTTAAGATGAATGGGAATATTTGTAATTTTAATCGTTTTTCGACAGTTTTATCTTGTCTTTCCATTATAGGATTTACATATCTATAATTAAATTCTGCAACATTAAACAAGAATCCCGGCATTAAGAAGTCAAATACTGACCATAATTCTTCAAGTTTATTTTCAATAGGTGTACCTGAGAGTGCAAGTTTATGAGCAGAGTTAAGTTCTTTAACTGCTTGCGCTGTTTGAGAAATTGCGTTTTTAATATTTTGAGATTCATCCAGAATAACATATCTAAAATTATATTTTTTAAGTTTTGCAATATCACGTCTTACCAGTGCATAACTTGTAATTACAATATCATGATTAGGAATTTCTTTGAATAAATTTTTTCTGTCTGCACCGGATATTTTTAAACAAGATAATCCAGGTGTGAATTTTTGAATTTCAGCTTCCCAGTTAAAAACAACAGTTGTCGGTGCTATAACCAATGTCGGTTGCGGTCCGTCAACTTCTTTAGCTTTTTGTAATAATGCTAAAGCCTGCAAGGTTTTACCTAAGCCCATATCATCAGCAAGAATTCCGTTTAAGCCATATTGATATAAGAACCAAAGCCAACTAAAACCTTTAATTTGGTATTCACGAAACTCTGCATTAACCTCTTTGGGAAGTTCAACTCCCTCAGATGTAGTTGAGAATGTTGAAATTTGTTCCCAAAATCTTTGGAATTTCTCTGACATAACAAGTTCAAAGCCTTGGTTTTGAAGTTCTGTAATTAAACCTACACGATAAGTTTTTACTAAGAATGTGTTGTCATTATTTCTATATGCATCAAATGAGTTGAATGATCTCATAATTTGATAAATATTCTGCGCAGGATATTCAACAAAACCTAAGCTTCTTACACGAGAGTATTTTTCACCGCTTTGGATTGTTTCATATATATCGTCAAAGTTGATTATTTCATCTCCGACTTGACCATAAATTTGAATTTCCATACTGTCAATTGATTCTTCTGAGAAATCAATCTTAGCACACATTTTAAACGGTTCAGGTATTAATTTAAAGAAATTCATATCATCACGTTCTTCAAATTTCCAACCTTCTCCTGCTTGTTGTATATAATAGTTATAAAAATCAATGGCATTTTCTTTTTCTAACGCCAAGTTGTTTGTTTGCATAGGAACAAATTTACAAGCCAATAACATATTATAAGCCATTTGTTCGTGTTGATAATCTCTTTTTATCCAATAAACAAGATCTTCTTCTTGTGATTTTACTGATAAATACGGAGATTTATCGTTTGATTTAGAATAAGGAACTCTTACTCCGGAGTAATCAAATTCTAATGATGCCTTCAGCGATTGATCGTAATCAATACCAAGTGTGACGATATTTAACGGAGCTTTATGGTCAAGCAATAATTTGCTTATATTATCGGAAATATTAACATTCATTATTTCTTTTAAATGTGGTAATTCTTCATATACAAACTTTCCGCCATCAGCATCTTTTAAGTCTGTAAATGTAGATTTGATAATCGATTGAGGTAATTCGTTCATTGCAATATTAATTGGGAATATTAAATTTTTGTATCTTCCCCATTTAATTTGTCTTGAAAAATATTTTATTTCCTCAAACGGATAGGTTTCTTCTTTATCCGGTCTTGTCCAGAATAATTCTAATACGATGTTTGTTCCACCATTCACATTGGTTGTCGAAACATCCATATTTAACGCCCATTCATTTTCTGAGAAAATAATACGTTCTTTTGTTTTTTCGTCCAAAACTTCTTCTAATTCCGTCATTAAAGGAAATACCGGAGCAAATTTTGTTATCGGTATATCATACCAACCGGCTTTCTTATCCTGTTTTGATATTTTTAATAAAGTTTGGAACAACGCAAGTTCAGCTTTTTGGGCATTATTTAATTCAAATGAAGAATCATTTTTTTGTAATTCAATCAAAGCTCTTAAGATAGTCTCCAAAGATCTTACGATTTTGTTTGTAGCTCTATCTCTTACCAATATTGAAAAGAAGTTTTGTCGCCGCTTTGGATTAAAATGAAAAATGTAATTTCCGGTAGGCTCTGTTATTTCTGTTTGAATAACATCACTCAAGTCCGGTGCAACTCCGTACTTATCTTCTAACCAATTTTCAAAAGCTCCGTCTTCCATAGCTTTTAACGCAACTGCTACAGAATGCTTACACCATTCTTCTTTTAGAGGACAATTACATCTTGCTTCAATTTTATTCTTTTTGAAAATTAAATCCGTAACATAAAAGTCTTGGTAATTACCTTTAACCTTAGCTTTATAAAAGTTTTTTTCAGGAAATGATTCCAAAATCATATCCTTTTGGTATAGCTCATAGCCACGACGCCAACTTCCTGATGTCGCACTTTTCTTTAAAAAATCATAATTAAACTTAAATTCACTCATTAGTGTGAAACAACTTCCTCTTGGGTTTTATAATTCAAAAATGGCAGGAAAAAAGCTTTCCTCGCTCTATCCTCAGCCAAAGGCAATAACCTTATGTTAATTATCTCATATTTTTTTAATTAATGCAAGAGGAATTGTCACAAATGTTTTAGATAAATGAATAAGCTACGATTTTGTCAAGATTAACATGTAACCAATCATAGCAAAAATTGTTTTCACATTCTCCTTGATAAATATCAGAAAGATTACACATCGATGCATTAGTTAAATTGATATCGCAACCTGTGTTGCAAATATCGCATTCATAAACATTTCCTATAATTTTATAATGGTTTGTCAAAATAACTATTTTATTAGAATCGCTTTTTTCCATAATCATTTTGAACATTTGAATTCTATACATAAAAAATCTCCTGTATTGATAGTACTTTAACAGGATTTAATAATTGTAATAAAGAAACATTCCCCGATTGTCTATAAAATCATATCGTTAAATTCTTTTGGATCATCGTAATTATACATGTGAACGAATGTATATAGCATTTTTGCTGCAAACTTCTTTGTTCCTAATTCGAGCAATGCTCTTAAAGCATCTCTGTTGGATGAAACTAGAACGGGGGTTCTGTTGCATGTCAAGTTGTCATAATAATTTGCTACATTAATAATTTGTGCAATTTCATTAATTGAATCGCTTGATAATCCATGAGGATAACCTGAACCGTCGTTGTTTTCATGGTGTTCTAATGCAACTTTCGCAACTGATTCGTCAAGTTTTAATTTGTTTTTAAGAATATCGTATCCCAATTCCGTATGTTCTTGTACATCATCTTCATGAGTCGTTAGTAACGCAGAACCGTCCGGAAGTTTTATCTTAACTTTTCCGATATCATGCAAAAGGCCTGCTAGTATAACTCGTTCTATAGCAGCAATTGAATATTCCATTTTTTTAGCAATTAATCCTGAAATTACTGCTACATTAAGAGGATGGCAGATTTCATATTCTCCTAGAAAACGAATTTGAGAACCTTTTTTAGCAGGGTGTAGTTGTTTGAATACGTCGGATACAATAATGCTAACCAAAGAATTTAGCTTCAATAAGCCCTCTTCATAATAACCCTGTAAAAATAAGTCTAAAGTTTTTCTGAAATAATACTTTATTTTAACTTGAGATTCCAGTTTTAATGAACCATCTCTGTTTACAACCGTAATAAAGTCCGCCGGATCTAAGCTGTCATATGAAAAGTTTGAAAGTTTTTTTGAATTGTTTTTGGAGCTGGAGGATCTTTCACCTTTTGAACCGTCAGAGTACAATTCTTCAGTAAAAAGCTTTGAATGATTTTTTAGCATTATAAGCTTACCGGGGGTTAATACTTCTCCGGCGCTCAACACCTTGTGATTTACATCATTATATAAATCAAAAGGCAATATTTTATACGTACTTAATTCTTTGCTTGTTACAAGTCTCATATTTGAATTATACCACTCGCTTCTTTTTTAAGAATACTATATTTGCTCTATTTTTTCTTGTTTTCTTATTTCTTTGTAGCTAT
>JAFQNY010000056.1 GCA_017395765.1 bacterium | reverse complement strand
TTATACAACTTCATGATAAACTCATTATATTAAGGAGGATATATGCACGAGTATATTTTTAAAATGAAAAAAGGGGATATTGAAATCGAACTTAAATCAGATGATTTAGAATTTGTAGAAGAACAACTTAACAAATGGAGAGAAGAACTTCTTCATCAGGATTAATTAAATTATGGCGTCTTATTCATTCAGAATTAAAAAAGGAAAATATCAACTTGATTTATCAACAACAAACAAAGACTTGCTTGTTGCTCAGTTTGATTTGTGGGTAAAACAAGCAGGAGAATATGCACGTAAAAAGAAGGCTAACGAATGTCGTGAGTTAGTTTCAAATCAAATTAAAGAAGAAGAAAAAATTACTCAACAAAATATCGATGCTCATTTAGCAAGACATAATTCGGATGTTAGTGAAGAAAAAACTTCTGAAGTTGCAAAAGAGGTTGTTCCTGAGCCTATGGTATCTAATGAAGAAGTAACGGATTCTCAGAAAGATTTGGATATATTTTATGCCCCGCCGAATCAGGAAACGATTTCGTCTATAATTAATAATCAACAAAATGGCGGTGTCTTTGACAATATTTTAGAAAATTCATTAAGTCAACCAAAGACCGAATTGTCATTTAAAACAAGTCCAACAATACAAAAGGACAATGCGTTCCTTAACTATATGAATACTCGTAAGATCGAGAAGAAAATAGACTATTTATTATTAACAGCATATTATTTTACTCAGTATGAGCAAAAAGCAAGATTTACTCTAAAACAATTAAATGCAAAATTAATGCAAAATATTGCTGTTATTATAGATCACGCAGTATTGCAAGAAGCTATTAACAGAGACTACATAGAATGTTTACCTGATTTAACAGGCTTGGTCGGAGCAAGTGAATACAGATTAACCGCTTACGGAGAAAAGGTCCTACTAGATGACTAAGAAGGTTGCGGTAGCTCTTTCCGGTGGCGTCGATAGTGCTGTTGCTGCTTTGTTGCTTAAGAATTCTGGTTATGAAGTTGTAGGTATTACCGGTAAAATGGTTTGTGATTCTAATGCTGATGAAGTTGTAAAGAATGCTGCTGAGGTTGCTAATAAACTCAATATTGAGCATTTTGTAATAGACGCAAGCGAGGAGTTTAAAAAAAGAGTTATTGATTATTTTGAAAATTCCTATAAAACAGGAAAGACACCAAACCCCTGTATTATGTGTAATAAATTTATAAAATGGGGTGTTTTGTTTGACTATGCGATAAATGTTTTAGATTGTGATTTTGTTGCTACCGGACATTATGCAAATATTAAAAAAAATGACGAGTATTACAAATTATATCCGGCATCTGATGAGCATAAAGATCAATTATATTTTTTATTTACACTAAGCCAAGAGCATTTGTCAAAAACGCTATTTCCTTTGTCAAAATTAAAAAAAGAGCAAGTTCGTGAACTTGCAATTCAAAATAATCTACCGCCAAAATCGTCAAAAGAAAGCCAAGATATTTGCTTCATTAAGCCTCCAAATACAACTAAGAAATATTTAAATGATATTTTTAAATCGCAAGAAGGTTGTTTTGTAGAGCAAACTACCGGAAAGGTTTTAGGTAAGCATTCCGGCTTTTGGCAATTCACTATAGGACAAAGGAAAGGTATAGGAATCGCTGCGCCTCAACCGCTTTATGTAGTAAATATTGATGCAGATTCTAACACCGTATTTGTAGGTAATCAAAATGAGCTTTATTCAAGTGAATTATTATTAAATGATTTTAATTGGGCTTATTCGATGAAAGATTCTGAATTTGATGCTTTGGTTAAAATTCGATACAACATGCCACATGCCAAAGCGAAGATAAATATTGAAAAGGATGTAGTTAAGATAATGTTTGAAACACCTGTTTCAGGAATTACTCCGGGGCAAGCTTGTGTTGTTTATGATGCTGAAGATGGGCATTTGCTCGGCGGAAGCTTTATAAATTGAACGGTTTGATTTTTTATTTTTTTTTTGATATTTTAATAGTGTGTGGAGTATTCTAATTTTGACAAATTTGTAAGGTGTTCTTACATACTTGATTGTAAAAATTTGTAAACGACATGCCGAATAAGTAGCAAATTATTTTTTTAAGCTACTTCTTTACTATAGGTACCATATAGGGGTTTGTATGATTAAAGCTATTGATTTTACACAAAAAAACAACAGTTTTCGTTCTCAAATTATTAAAGTAAGAGAATCTGATGTAAAGCCTAAAGATGAGAAAGATGAGTTAGAAACAAGGTTGTTGGATAATACTCTTAAAACAAAGATACGCCAAGCTGCACAAAAGACTGAAAGTGCGTTTCTTGATTATCCGCCAAAAGGTTTAAGAGGAGATGTAAATTCCAATTTTTATCAATTTTTAACAATGGGGATTGTGCCGTATCTATTAGGTAGCGCAATGTTTATGGTTGGTTTCAATTGTGTAAATAATGTTTTAGATTTATTTTCTAAAAAAGCTGCTTCTAATTATGGTAAAAAGATGGCCTTAGGCGTTGTATTTTATGGGGTGATGAAAACTCTTTCTAAACAATTAGTGACAGTTCCGGTAAAACAAGCAACCGGTGTCGATGTTGATATGCCTTATGAAAACGTGTATTGTCTTTTACCTACCAAACGAGCAGATGAAGCTGAACCTGAACATGTTGTTGAGCAACGTAAAGTTTTTGATAGTAAAGAGTTTTATCGAAAAGATAAATTAGACAGATCTTATTTTGATGGTGTCGCGAAGAAGTTAGGGCTTGGTAAAGATTTAAATGATTCAATAACAGAAACAAATCCTATAATACAAAATATCGTTGCAACAGCTGGCATGGCAAAAAGTATATCTTCATATTTCTGGGCTGCCGTAGGTGTTGGGTTGGCTACAAGACCTAGTTGGAATCACTTCTTTGAAGCTATTTCAAACAGAAAACGCCACAACTTTGTTGAAAATAAGAGTTTATTTGAAAATCTCGGTGACAGATGCCGTGTTATAGGTGAAAATTTAGTAAGCGGAACAAAAGCTTTCGGGAAGGCTTTTACTTCTTCTTGTAAAATGATGTGGCAAGGTAAAGCAAATACTAAAAGTTTGTATCAAAAACATTGGGGTAAAGTTTTGATATTGGCGGCAGCGGCTGCTACTACAGGCTTGACGGCTAATTCCATAATAAGAGCGAAAAATATGGCAAAGAATAACAATAAACAGACTATAGACAGATCTAAAGAAAGTACGGTGATTTAAGATGGCAATTCAATCAATACAAGCTAATTTTGACACAAATAAATCGCAATCTGGTCTTGGAAAGAAAAAGGTTGTAAAACCGTATATGGAAGCGGAAGGTGCAATTGATACTTCTAAGCAAGTAAAGCCTTTACCGCCTCAAGGTTATTTAGTTAAAGATGATTTTGCCAGCGGAATAAAATATTTCTTTAAAGATATGGCATATGATGCAAAAGCTGTTAAAGACGGGTTTCAAGGTAAAGCTAATGACCATCAATTAGGTAGATTGAATGATGTCGGTTTAAGATTAGGCGGGATTGGTATTGCTACATATTTAGCTTCTCAAACGACTAATCCTCGTGCAAGATTAATGGAATACGTCGGATTAGGAGCTTTCTTAACATCAATGGCTATTTATCCAAAATTAGCAATTAACGGCCCTGCTAAATTGGTTCATGGTTTTGATATTGATAAAGAATATGTTGATGATCAAGGTCGTAAAAAATCTGTGTTCCAAGATACAAATTATATACCTTATGATATGTATTTAGGTGAATATAGTGATGAAGATTTAGATAAAATCGGTGATCGTTTAGATATTCCGAAAGATTGGCCAAATCGTAAAGAAGTTGTTAAAGCTCAAATGAGAAAAATTGCAACTCAAAATAATACAATGTGGATGTTAACTGCCGGTTTAGCGACTCCTGCAATGACAGCTTTGATGTGTTGTGGTATAGAAAACTTTATTGCCGGTCCCGGAATAGAATCAACCAGAAACAGTCTTCATAATAAACGTATTGCAGAAATTTTCAAAAAAACTGAGTCTATGGGAATTGGGGTTGATGATATAAAAATTTTAGATTCAAGTTTTGCAAAAGAAATGTCCGGTTTAACAAATGCTCTATTAAATAAAGAATTAACAAAAGCAGAAGTTGAAGCTTTTGCAGAAAAAATGACCGCTGAACTTGATTTTATGACAAAAGAAGCTCTTCAACAGGATATTATAAACTTGATAAAAGGCTCTAAATCAGGTCAGGCACAATATATTTCTTTAAATCCGGAGTGTGCTGAAAATATCATTAAAACTATTAAGGCGTCTTTTGGAGCAGAAGATCTTAAAAAATATGGTGAATTCTTTGTGCCGACAAAAGAAGAGCTTGAATCTGTCTTTAATTCAGTATCGAGTGAAGATTTAGCAAATGGCAGAACTTCTGTAGAAAACAAAGATAAACTGGTAAATGCTTTCAAAGATTTATTAAATAAAAAATTGGAAAATTATGAATCAAAAATTGAAATTCCTGAAAGACATAAAGGTAATGAAGAGGCAACTAAAAAATATTTAGAAAGATTATCTCATAGACTGGATGCTATTAAGCAAAAAACAGTCGGTAATATGCAAGCATCTTTACTAACACAGGAATCAACCGTTATAACAGAATCTGTAAAATCTAAATTAGATAATGTTGCAAAAATTATTGGTGATTTTAGAGAGATTAAAGCCGGCATTGATAAAACTAAAGACTTCAAATTCGCACATGTTGAAGAAACTGTTTTGGGCCGTTATTATCTAAAATTTGAATCAGTATTTGCAAAAGAACTTGGTTTGACATCTGAACAATTAAGAAAAGCTCGTGAATCGGCAGACTTTGCATATAAATTGTTGGATGAAAAGTTTGTAGAACTTTGTAAAGATGATGTTAAATACGAAAATGTTATGAAAAAGCTAGGTAAAGTTATTTCTGATATGGAAGTGTCTTTACACGGAAAAAATGCAGATAGTAGTGCAATACAAGATATTTTTGGCTCGATTGAAAATCTATACAATAAAACAGCTTTAAGACTGGGCAATTTAGGTGAAAATTTCTTAACCACTTCTCAAGCTTTGGTCAAGGAAGATTTATCAACTCTTAGAAATGGGTTTACGTCTAAATTACAAGTGTTTGATTACTTAGATGGTTTGATTCCGTCAGATATTCCTGAGTTCTTTAGTAATGAAACAACACTAGGGAACTCTAATTTCAAACCTTCTGCGGTTCAGGAATTAGGTAAAGCTACTAAGAAAGGGGTTGGTTCTTCAAAAAGAGTTCAACAAGCTCAAATAGTTGAAAGATATCAAGGTGCAAGAAATTCATTCTATAGATTATTTTCGGCTTTGGAATTTTATAAACGAGCACAAAATCCTGAAGAAATTAAAAAATTCTTGTCTGACTCAAGACCTGAAAATATTGAGGCAGTAATAAAATTAGGTAAAGAAACCTTGATAAAAGGTTGTTCTACTGATTTTGCGTTGAAAATGTTTACTCAAAATAATCCAATATTGTATCTGGACACATTTAATGCGATGTTCCCTGATTCAGTGCAATTTAATCATAGATTTATTGATAAGTTCAATAAATCAGCCGCTGAGCTTGTTAAAGATAAGGGTTATGTTTCTAACGTAGCGAAAGAAGCTTTGGAAAGTGTTAATGATGCTAAAATGGGTAACGTATTAGACCGTTTCCAATATTATATAACTCGTTTTAGAAGGGTGATGTCAAACAGTGTTAATTTCATGTACGATTCACATATTATGAGCGATCAGGCACGAAAAATTTATCATCCGAATACGTTAACACCGGAGGCAGAGTTTAATTTGTTGGCGCAAAATCCTCTAGGGTTATTGCAAGATACGGCTAAAAATACTTATGCTACACCAAAATGGTTTAAAATAATTGGCGGTATAGCTGCGGCAACCTTTGCGGTAGCAATCGGCTCACAGTTTCTTTTTGGCAAAAAACCGGAATATTTAAAAAAGCAGGTGAACAATGATAAAAATTAATAACATTTTACCGAATAAAATTATGCCGTTGGCATTTACTTCTAAACCGGCAGAACAATCCGGTAATGTAGATACTGCAAAAGAAAAAGAGTACAAGGAAGTTGTTTTAAGTGAATACCTTGAAAGTATTGGTATTATAAATTCTGCTTCCGTAAAAAAGGTTCAAAGAAAACCTTCACCGGCACCGGAAAACTATAAAAATGATTTAAGAACTCTTATTCAAAATAATCAATCCGTAATGTTGGCAATGTCTCCAAGAACTTTTACTGCAAAAGATTTGAACGGTGATGATATAATAATGTTAACAGAAGGTGAAAAACCAGGGACGTTGTTGAGTGCAATTGATAGATTGGACGAATTAAAAAATGACGGATATAACACAATACATATATTGCCGATACATCCGCCCGGAACAAAAAATGCAATGGGAACGGCAGGTTCTGTTTATTCACCGGCAAAATTTCTTGAAGAAGACGGTACTTTAGCGATTGAATCTATTTTAATTGAGCAGGATGATCCACGCTCTCCGTCTGAACAGTTTAAAGCATTTATTAATGAATGTCACAAAAGAGGCATAAGAGTAATGTTGGATTTGCCTAGTTGTGCGTCTGTAACTTGGTATGAAAACGAAAAACCTTTGATGGCATTCGGTTTGAATGAAGAAGACCGCACTCCGCAAGGTTGGGCTGATATCAGAATGTTTGAACCTTGGGTTGATGAGTCAAAAAGAACGTTGAATCCAAAATTGTTAGAACTTCATAAACAATATGTAGATGCTTGTATTGATTTAGGTATAGATGGTATAAGAGCGGACGTTGCTCGTGCTAAACCTGTAGAATTTTGGGATATTCTAATACCTTATTCAAGAGAAAAAGATCCGGAGTTTGCTTGGTTGGCGGAATCATATACGTATGAATGTGCGTCACCTCAAGTTAATATGCCTTATGACAGACCGGAAGATTCTCTAAGAGCAGGTTTTGATGAGTATTACGGTCAGTATCATATTTTTCATCAATGGGGTACTGCAACAGAGTTTAATGACTATGTAAAACATAATCTTGCTATGTCGCAACGGTTAGATGTCGGAAAAACTTGTATCGGTTCTTTTATGACCCACGACGATGAAGCTGCAATGAACCATGGCGGTGAAATTTATTGTAATCTGACTACAATTTTACAAAGCACAATTCCTATGTGTAATCCGTATTTTGTAGATGGTTTCCAAACCGGAGATTATTATAATTATAAATATTCAAATAAATATTCAAAAGAATCTCTAACGGATAGTTTTAAGATGAAACATCATGATTATAAATTTGAGATTTTCAATTTTGCAAGACAACCGGGTGGTGATTGCCCTGATATTCAAAGAGTAATACAGGAAACTCTGAAAATGCGAAAAGAAAATTTAGATTTGTTTGCAGACAAAAACAGTAGTTTTATTGAGCTTGACAAATACGGTGATAAAAAAGATCAAATAATAACATATGCGAGACATAATAATGGACGTACCGCTATAGTTATTGCAAACAAAAATCCAAACAGACATATTTCCGGAACGGTAAAAGTGCCGGGATTAAGTGCAACTCAAGAACTTAATAATATGGCTCCTGTATATGGAGAAGAAAGAAGTGAGTTTCAGGTTGCAAAGGGAGAAATACGCGTTAATTTGGCTCCGGCGGGAGCTTATGTGTTCGAAATAAACACTCCTAATATCGAATACGATAGAAAAGGTCATGTGTTTAAACAAAAAACGCATAATTAGTAAACATTAAATAACACATAAAAAAGCTCCGAAATCCTTCGGAGCTTTTTTGTATTCTGCAAATACTGTTAACAAGTGAATATGCTGTTTGGTTTAAAAGCCATGTGCATTGCAGCATTTTCATTGTTTGCTTCTTCGGTTTTTGGAGCATAAAGTTTTTGTACAAAATCATTGTATAAATCCCAACTTTTTTTGTTTTGACTGTCGTTGTTTCCGTTAATAGCATCAATACTCATAGCTATCTCCTTTTTTAAAATAGTCTCGTATATATATAAAGTTTTTTGTTTTTTATAAATTTCAGTTTTTTTGAATTATTTTACAAATCTTTACAAATAAAAATAAAATATTAAGTTTTGTAACAAAAAATCCAGGGTTTGAAATTGTATTGTTTATATATACTTAATATATATGTAAGAACAAAGATGGAATGAGTTTATGGCATTAAATTTTTTAAATTTTAATCAACTTGGAATGACCGGCTATGGTTCTATGATTGGCGGTTATGGTTCAAACTCATACTATGCAAATTCAGGGTGTGGTAATTCCATTTTTGGAAGTATTTTAGGTGGTATCAATTGTTTAAGCAGTGGTTATAATATGATTTCCGGAGCTATTAACGCTGGTTATGGTTCAGCTTTAGGCGGTTTTATAAGTGGCGGATATGGTTCTTTAATCGGCGGAATGTTTAACGGTGGATGCGGTTCTTTCTTAGGAGGACTTACTTCATTGTTTACAAAACCTAACGGAGTTCCTGATTTTGCTTCAATTGCAGGCTTTGGTGTCGGTATGACAGTTTTAAAATCTGCTGGAGCAATTTTATCTGAGGTTGTCTCAAATAAAAAAGAACATTCTTATACAACATTAAACTCAGAAGCAAATCGTATTGCTTCAATGATTAAATCAGAGGCAGCTTTGCTTGGAGGCAGCAAAACTGCGACAGCTGCGTTAGAATATACAATCGAACCTTCTTATCAACAAGCAATAGATTTAGCCAATGAAAATATAAAAGCAACTGAAACAAAAATTTCCGGTTTAACAGCTACAATCGCAGGTTTAGAAACTGAATTAGCTGCATTGAAAGCTGCTCCTACAGAAGAAAATAAAGCAATTATTGAAGCTAAAGAAAAAGAATTAAATACTAAGAAAGCAGAATTAAAAGCTGAGCAAGCAAAAATTGCTGAGAATGGAGATTTAACAAAAAAACTTGCTACAGCTCAAAATGCAAAAGAAGTCAGACAAAAAGAAATAGATGATATTAAAAAAACTATCAAATCTCTTCAAGCATCTCTTGAAGGTGTTGAGGGTGTGCTTGAAGATAAAATCTTTGATAAAGCTGACGGAAATCCGTTTACAAGAATAAGTGCAGAAAAGTTCAATGCAAAATTTGATGGTAACAAGCTTAAATCAGATGTCAAAGTTGATAAAAGAGATTTACATACTGCTGTTTTAAATTATAAAGCTGCTAATACAGAGGAAGAAAAAGAATTATGTAAAACTCAATTCCTAGCAATTTGGAACGAAATCGGCGCAGATAATATTGATTCTAAATTTTTACAAATGTCATACGATTTAATAATGTCATAATAATAAAAAGATGCCAAGGGCATCTTTTTTTGTTAAACTATATTTGTAAGTGTTAGGAGGGATTAATGAGAAAATTAAGTTGTAAATTGTTTATCTTGTTCGTAGTGCTTTGTACAACTGTAATGTCGTCTGAAGCCATAGCCGTTGAGCCACAAAAAGGAACTATTTCTACAAATGCTTCTTCTGAAAAAGAAGTAGCTCCTGATATTGCAGAAATTACTTTTGCAGTAGTAACAAATGATTCTAAATCTCTACAAAGAGCGGTTGAAGAAAATAAATTGATATTTGAAAAATTGAATTCGGTATTAAAATCCATGATAAACCCGCAGAATGGGGATTATATAAAAACTTTAGGTTATACCACAACTCCTGTCTATTCATATGTAAATTCAAAAAAAGTTTTTGACAGATATGATGTGACAAACAAGGTTTTAGTTAAAACTAAAAATGTCGATATTTTAGGTAAAATGATTGACGATGCTATTAGTGCCGGAGCTACAAATATTGAAAATTTAAGCTTTAGTTTGTTTGATTATGAACCTTATTGTGAAAGTTTAATTACTCAAGCAACAAAGAAAGCTAAAGCACAAGCTGATATAACTGCAAAAGCTTTGTTTACATCGATTACCGGAGTTCAGAATGTAAATACAAGTTGTAATATAAATAATAACTATAATCCTAGGCTTTATATGGCAAAAAATATGATTGCCGATACTGCAGCCGGTGCAAGCTTTAGTTCCCCAACTTCTATATCAAACGGCACAATCAAGGTAAGTGCACATATAAATGCAAGTTTTTACGTAAAGTAAGGTTTATAAATTAGCAATTATTGAATTAGTAAATTCCGAACAGGTTGCTTTTCCGCCTAAATCCGATGTTTTTATGCCGGAGTTAAGAGTCTTGAAAAGAGCCTGTTTGATGTTGTTAGCATAAGCATTTTCACCAATATAGTTAAGCATTTCAATAGCTGATAGTAAAAGTGCTGTAGGATTTGCTTTGTCTTGACCTGCTATATCCGGAGCTGAACCATGAACAGGTTCAAACACAGCGTAGTCTTTTCCGATATTTGCACCTTGGGCAATACCAAGTCCTCCGATTAAACCGGCACATAAATCAGAAACAATATCACCGTAGAGATTCGGTAATAATAATACATCGAATTGACAAGGATTTTGTACTAATTGCATACAACAATTGTCAACTAAAATTTCTCTAAACTTAATTTGAGAATATTTTTCCGCAATTTCTCTGGCGCAGTTTAAGAACAAACCGTCTGAAAGTTTGCAAATATTAGCTTTTGTTACAACACAAACTTCCTTTCTGTTGTTTTTTACGGCATAGTCAAATGCAAATTCTGCAATTCTATGTGATGCATCTTTTGTTATTCTTTTAATGCTTTCTGCAGTGTTTTCGTCGATTTGTCGTTCAATTCCTGCGTATAAATCTTCGGTGTTTTCTCTTACTACAACAATATCGACGTTTTCATAACGTGTTTTGACGTTCGGCAGGTTGTAACAAGGTCTTAAATTAGCGTATAAATCTAAATCTTTTCTGAGTTGAACATTTACAGAACGAAAACCTTTTCCGATAGGGGTTGTAACCGGTGCTTTTAAAGCAACTTTGTTCTTTATGATTGAATCTTCGACTCTTTTGGGTAAAGGAACACCTTCTGTTTCTATAACATCTGCACCTGCGGTTTGAATGTCCCAATCTATTTGAGCTCCTGATGCTTCAATAATTTTTAATACTGAATTTGAAATTTCCGGACCTATTCCGTCCCCGTTTATTAAAGTTACTTTTTTCATACACCAACCTTTTATTTGTTAAACATTAATCTCAACACTTTGATTTTTAGCATTTAAATATGCTTTAAGAGCTACGGATAACTGGTCCGGACAGCTTGTAGGTCGTTTCCCGCAAGGTATTCCTGATATTTTAGGTATAATATCGTTAATATTCATCCCTTTTACGAGTTGGCCGATTCCGATAAGATTTCCTGCGCATCCGCCTATTATTTCAATATCTTCAATGATATTATCTTTGATTTTGATTTGCATCATTCTGCTGCAAACCCCTTTTGGTTGATATTGGATGATATCAACTCCGTTATTTGAATTTATATTGATCTCGCTCATAATAACTCCTCCGACATGATAATCTTTCAATCTTATTATATCATATCAAATTTTGTGTTATCAAATTTACGGAATTTCATTTAACGCATCTTGTAAAGAATATGTTTTGTATATGTTTTCATAAAGTTTTGCAGCCGCTGCGGCGTTACTTTTCTTTGTATATTCAAGTACGGCATTAAAACCTTTTGTGTTTATAGTTCCATCAACTTTTGTTACATCTGTTGTGCCTTTGCTTAATAAATCTGCCGCGATAGTGTTTGTACTATACTCGGCAATATCTATTCTTCCGTCTTTATTTATATCTAAAGGCTTAGCCGTCATTGTATCGTCAAGTAAATAGTCAGCTTCAAAATTTTCAACAGACATTGATTTTTTACCGCCCATTTCTATGAAGGAGTTTGCTAAAACAGCTTTTGTGTCAACTTTCCCTGTTCCTATGTTCGGCATATACCTGTATTCAAACTCCAATGGAGGAAGTTCCTTTAAATAGCGTTCATTTTCATCTAAAAAATCTTCGATTGCTTCTATGTTATCTTCTATAGCTTCTATATTTGGTGAGAAATCTAGTATAGGCGCAGGATTAGAATGTATTTCATTTAGCGGAGATAATAAATGCCTGTTAATATTATCTGCAGCATTTTTACCGTAACGAATTGATTTATCTGATTCTTTATTATCATAATAACCATTAGCGCCATTTATTTGAAAAGTCATAGAACCTCCACACGTTCACACTATATTATATAAAAAAACTTTAAATAAAAAATATTGCTCAAATGGCTAAAAAGCTTTACAAAAATTTACTATTTTAGATATAATAGTTAAAGATAAGATTTGGGAAAGAACTTTTAATGATTAATTTTTTGGGTAGATGCATACAAAATTTATATTTGAGTACCCGTTATGTGCTTACAGGTCAGACCAGATTCCAATCCGTTTTGGCACAAGCTGCGGCAATTAGCTATGATTCATTAATTATTTCTCTTGTTATTGTTTTTGTTTCTGCTGCGGTTATTGCAATACAAGTTTCAAAGCAGTTTTTAATGACCGGTGCAGAAGCTTATGTTGGCGGTTCTATAGCGATTGTTATGATTCGTGAAATTGCTCCGGGATTTGTAGCGTTGGCGATTGGTGCAAGAGCCGGAACCGCAATTTCTGCGGAAATTGCTAATATGAAAGTTACGTCTCAGGTTGATGCTATAAAAACATTAAAAGTTGATCCTGTCGGTTATTATTTTGCACCAAGGTTGATTGCTTCTGCAATTACGGTTCCGATGGTTGTTTTGATAGCCGAGATGGTAGGGATTATGGGCGGATTAGTTGTTTCTCATGCGACAATAGGTTTACATCCCGCAAGATATATAAACTCTGTTTGGCTATGGTTAAGTACAAGAGATATTTATATAAGTCTCTTAAAGGCATTGATTTTTGGGGTTTTAATATCTTTAGTATGTGCAACTCAGGGTTATGAAACAAAAGGCGGGGCAAAAGATGTTGGTGTGTCAACAACAAAAGCTGCAGTATTATCTACCGTTTATATGTTAGTTGCAGATTTTATAATAAATATTATTTTTTATTTATAGCTGTTGTTTGATATGAAAACCTTATTATGATATCATTTGGTTAGAATGTTGGAGACTTTAATATTGCAGAGAGATAATAAAAATGTCGATCTAAATAAACAAATTTCAGAATGGTTGGATGTTTATCATTCTGAAACTGTGGGTGTTGTAAAAAAACAACGAGTGAAGTCGCTAATTGTTGAAAATATGTTGCCGATAGTTCGTAATATTGCAAAAAAAATCGCACGTCGTACAACCGACCCCATTGACGATATGGTTCAAGCTGGTTCTATCGGTCTATTAAAGGCTATTGAACGCTATTCAAAAGAGAAAAATGATAATTTTAAAGTTTATGCCGGTTATTGGATAATCGGTGAGATGAAACACTACTTACGAGATAAACTTAATACAATCAGAGTTCCTCGTCATATTCAAGAGCTTTGTATCCGTGTCAGCAATTTTACTAATTCCTTAACAATGGAAGAATTACAAGTTTTGACCAGTGATGATGTTGCCAGTGCGCTTGATGTTCCTACAAAAACAGTAGATTTGGCGATGATGGCTGACAGAAGAACTTCAACTATATCTTTAGAAGATGTGTATAGTATGGACGACTCCTCCGGTCTTTCTTTTGAGGAAATGATTCCTGTAAAAGATTATAAAGAAGCGGCAAATATTGAGGATGCAAAAATTATTTTCGATAATATTATAGACAAACTTCCTCCTGATGAAAAAGTTGTTATGGATATGTATTATAAGCAAGATATGTCTAAAAAAGAAATTGCGGAAGCTTTGTTGTTAACACAAATGAGTGTAACAAGACGTTTTAAAAATGCTTTTAATATAATTTCTGATATTGTAATCGAGAAAAAGGTACAAGGTGCAAATGGACTTATCTCTTAACAGTTATTTATTATTCTGGATTAGTGTTATAGGGCTTTGTTTTGGAAGTTTTTATAATGTCGTAATTTTACGTTCTTTAAGTAATGAAAGTATTGTTTTTCCGGCTTCTAAGTGTCCTCAATGCGGGAATAAGTTGAAAGTTTGGCATAATATTCCGGTGTTTTCTTATTTGTTTTTAAGAGGCAAATGTGCTTTTTGTAAAAAAAGAATAAGTATCCAATATCCGATTATTGAGTTGATAACAATGTTTTTGTTTGCATTTAGTTTCGTGAAATTCGGAATTTCTTATAAAACACTTCTATCAATAGTATTAAGTTCAGGTTTGTTAATAATGACAATGACCGACTTGAAGTCTAAGCTTGTAGATTGTAATATTGCAATCGGATTAGCAGTTGTTGGGTTTTTCTATAACTGGCTTGTAATGTCAACTCCTCTAGACTCTTTTTTAGGAGTTTTACTTGGGATTGTAATTTTTGAGGTTTTGGCTTGGAGTGGTTATTTGTTTACCAAATCAAGAGCTTTTGGTGAAGCTGATACTTATGTTGCGGCGGCTTTAGGAGCTTGTTTTGGTGTAAAAGGTTTGCTTTGGGTGTTGGTTTATACTTTGGTGTCAGCAATGATTGTAATTGTTCCTATGTTTTTATATAGTCAGTATAAGAAAAATAATAAACTAACTTGTGTTTTATTTTTAATGTTTTTGCTTTCTGTTTTAGTTTTCAAATTCTATTTTGAAAATTTTGTAACATTAGCTATTTTAGCAATTTTAGGGTTTGTTTTGGCTATAGATGTTTTGAAAAAATTAAAAACAGAACCTTCTCCTACATACTTACCGTTAGTGCCTTCTTTTATGTTGGGAGCATTGTATTATTTGTTCTTTTAGTA